>CAJJOX010000069.1 GCA_905193485.1 uncultured Porphyromonadaceae bacterium
AATAATCGCGGAGCTCGTCGGGGCGGAAATTGTCGACGACGCTCATCAGCCCTATAGGCATGCGGTGGCCGTAGATAGAGCCCGGATAAACCTCGGGAAGCGCTTTCTCGAGCAGACGGGTAGTGGCCTGTCCGTTGCGCTGGCGCCATTCGCCTTTGATCACGCCGCGTTCGGCGTCGATTTCCTTCGGGTCGAGAGTGAGGTCGCCGCTCCAGTCGCGCAGGATGAGGAGGCATGAGTCGAGCGACGACTGGCGTGTGGCTGGCACCTCACAGATATTGTAGACCGTTTCGTCAGTCGATGTGTAGGCGTTGAGGTTAGCGCCGAATTTCACGCCTAACGATTCGAGATAACTGATGAGCGAGTTTCCGGGGAAGTGTTTTGAGCCGTTGAAAGCCATGTGTTCGAGGAAATGTGCGAGTCCACGCTGATTATCCTCTTCGTTGACCGATCCGACGTTCATGGCTATGAAGAAGTCGGCGCGGTCGGCCGGTTTTTCGTTGTGGCGGATATAGTATTTCAGACCGTTGGGGAGGGTGCCGATTCTGACATCCGGATCCTGAGGCAACGGATTGAGGGCCGAGGCTGTCAGAGCGGCGGCGACGGCAGTCAGGGATATTAATTTTCTGAACATTTGTAAAGTGATTGATTCAAGTTAAAAGATGAAAGAGAGCGATGATGAAAATGCCGTGGAATGTATCGATTGCACGTAGCCGCGGTATGTGCCGGCGATGGAGAGCCGCAAGGCATAGCGTCCGCCGGCAATGGCTCGCGATCCCGTCAGGCGCAGTGAATAAGAGCTATGGCTTTTCGTGAGTATATCGGCGCGGTCGCGCTCCATGGTCTGCAACCCTGCGGAAACGGATGAGTCCCATGGGAGAAGCACTGAGGAGTCGAGAGGCATGCTGAATGCGGCGGACAGATCGGCCGAGGCTCTCCAAAGGGATCCGAAACCGCGCGATGCAAAGATGCGCAGCGACGGAATGAGGCGGTCGATGTTGATGTGACGCTGCGGATCGGCATACTTCTGATGGTCGGAGTGGAATCCGACAGCCGGCTCGACGGCAAGAAGCATTGATGCGGACGGGTGCCATTGCCATAGACCGCTCGCGGTGAGCGACAAGCGTGTGCGGTGATACATGTCGATGCTTCCGATGTGGGGATATATGCCCGCCGAAGGGTTGCCGAAGATGTTTTCAGCGCCGGTGCGCCGTGCGTATCGGAATGTGGCGCTGACAGCCCAGTCGTTGATCGCGCCCGGGGCGAGCCACGATCCTTGGGCCGACAGGTCGTTGTCGGTAAGCGTCTGCAGGGGGAGCTTGTTGAGAGTTGTAAGGATATGGTCGAGTTTCATGTGCCGCCATCCGGCCGCTGCGGCAAATCCCCGGCGAGAGCGTGGAAAGAGATCGAGCGCGACGCCGAACCGGTTGCCGGTGTAATAGTGGGCATTGCCGAGGCTCTCAAAGCGTTCGTAGTGGGTGCCGAGCCCTGTCAGATGCCAGAACCGGTTGTTGCTCATCTCGTTGACAAACATCAGGCTGGCCGTCTGTTTATACTTCCGGTAGCTGAGCGACAAGCCTGCCGCATAGTCTGAAGCGCCAAAACGCATCGAGGCTCCCGCACTGATGTCTAGCCGGTTGGTGGTGTTGCGTGGCCGCGGGTCGACGTTGCGGTAATATAGTCCGGCCTCATATCCGAGCGCCACACCCCATGCCCAGCGTTCGTTGTGGTCGGCATAGCCGCCCGAAAAGCTGTAGCTTTCGGCTCGCATGTTGCCTCCAACGGAATCGGCGATCACGTAAGGACCAACGGTTTCCTTGTCGGCCGATTCGTTCCAGACCACCGAACGGAGAATGCCGTTGGTATAGGCGGCCGATCCCCACAGTGTGGAGGAGCGGTATTTCATGTAGCTCGAAGCCCTGATGCCGAACAGTCCGCTGCCTTTTCCTTCCTGCGGGTCGACGGCGCGGTTGGCGCTCTCGTGGCTGTAGGAAGCGGAAATGTCGCTGTAGCTGACGGGGAGCATCCATTGGCGTGTGGCCGGGTTGTCGAATGTCATCGAAGGGATGCGCCAGAGAAGGCTTTCGCGGGCGGCGATACGGATGTTGACAGAAGCTACAGTATCGGTGGCCGCGGCATTGGCTGTCACCGATACTGTAAGGGCCATGGTTATGGCAAGGAGTGTTCTCATTGCACGGGGGTCACGCCATCATAGGTCCTGGTGGTGCAGAGAGTGCCGTCAGCGTTGACAGCCGTTCTCTGAATCTCGATCTCAGAGGGGGTGACACGGGCGTTGAAATCGTCGGTCGAGTTGTTGGTATCTTTCAGCACGGGGTTGCCCTGCTCGTTGAGATACAGCATCTTGCGGCGTACGGATGTGAAGAAGCGGGTTTTGTCGTTTGATGTTTCGGAGCACCATGTCCAGCCGCAGTCGATGGCGGGCGATGTCACGTTCCAGGCGTAGGAGTTTTTGACTGAGCAGTTGACCACGTCGAGCACGCATGAGTTGGGAATGGAATAGGACGATCCGCTCATCTCTCTGGTTATTGCCGGCGTCACGAGCATGTAGGTGTAGTCATATTTGTTTTCTGTCAGGAAATTTTCGGCCGATTTGCCGAGTCGTGCGATGCCGACAGCGCGGTTGCCGCCATTGGCGAGCAAATAGATGGAGCGGGTGTAGCAGTAGACCTTGTCCATGTTGGGGACATCGGGGTTGTCGACATCCTGCTGAGAGGCTACCGATGAAACGTCATACCATTCGCAGTCGGCGTGCGAGAGATCGAACGAAAGATCGTTTGTGGTGCGGTGGTCGTAGGCGTTGTCGGCGATCAGGAAATATTCGCCCGGCTGTACGGGATATTTCGTTCCGTCGCCGGGAACGGTGTAGATTGACCATACGGCAACCGATTCGTTCATGATGTCGGGGGTATAGTCGCGTTTGGCAGTGGTGTTGAAATCGCTTTCGAAGATGGATATTCCGTCGGCGTAAACTACGTGGTCGGTGTTGTTGTAGAGCTTGATATAGTCATCGCCGCGGTGCTGCGCGCCGGTAGCGGTCGTGGTGCCTGTGAAGAATATCTCGGCGATGATGAGGTCGTCGGATTCGATGGTGTTGAATGCCTGAAGCGACACGGTGTTGTCGCCGGCCTTGATCTCCACGCTCTGTTTCTGTGCGCGCACGGTCGATTCGACTCCGTTGGCCAGACGCACCTGAGCGGTATAGGTGATGTCGTAGAGTCCGGGTACCACTTCAATGTCGGCGGCGGAGCTGAAAGTCTGCACGTTGTTGGTGCTGACGTTTTTAAAGGTATATTCCTCGCTGATGACGGTTGCCGAGGTCACTTCAGCGGGGAGCTGGATGTTGAGTGTCACGGGATATGCCGGTACGGGATCGTCGTCGGAGCATCCGGTGAATGTTGCCGTGCCTGCCATGAGGACGGCTGCAAGGATGAATTTTGAGAGGTTCATGAGTGTAGATGTTTTTGTTATTGTTGATGATTTGATGATTCGTTTTTATAGCGTCAGTGTGGCCTCCATGCCGAAGTAGGCTTCGGATGCACGGCGTATTGTGAGGCCGTTTGACTTGTATTCGGGCAGATAGTCGATGATGCGGTTGACGAATGCCGAGATGCGCAGGTGACGCCCGATCTGTTTGGTAGCCTTGAAGTTGAGGTATAGGGCTATGGGCACACGCTGAGTGTCGAAGAGGCTGTCGGAGAAATCTCTCACGAGCTGGGCGAGCATAGGATCGGAAGCGGCGGTTTCGCGGTCGTAGGGATATATCTTGCCGTCGGAAGCGAGATAGCTTACGGGTACGCCGTTTTCGCGCATGCGCCGCGTTTTGGTCCACCACATCATCTGGGCGGTGGTGGTGAAGATCAGTCCCCATCGCGGAATCTGGGTGTCAAACATGAAATTGGTGTTGAACTGATCGTTTACGCGGCCGTCGTCGGTGTCGTAGATGCCTACATAGCGGTCGCTGACGGCTGTATTGCCGATCACGGTGCCGATGGGGTAGAAGAGCATCTGAGAGTTGGAGTAGCGGGTGTGGAACCATGCTCCGGTGACTGTGAGGGCGGTGCGCAGTGTGTGCCAGCGTGCGGTCTTTACCGAGAATTCCAGCCCCTGTTTGTCAATGCGCGATCCGTTGGTCACGCGGTTGTAGCCGTCGAGAATCTGCATGTCGGTGTAGGGGAGGTTGTCGAGAGAGGGAGGCGCTGTGAGTGTCGATCCGTCGATGGCCGAGGCGTCGTAGCGGCGAAACGTATATGTGTCGTAGACGGCCGAATAGCGGTAGCCGGAGCTGAGTCGTTCGTTGAAATATGTGACCGACAGCTTGTTGGCTCCCCATTCGGCTCCGAGTGTGACTTCCCATTTGTGGTTTCGTGCGGCGCGCAGAGCGTAGTTTGTGGGATCGGTGATGTAGGTGCGCAGATTGACACGCGAGAGATTGACGGGGTCGTTGACGTTGAAGTAGCCGAGTTGCACGAAGTCGGAATAGTGAACTTGCGGGAACAGGTAGTCGAGCGTCGGCAGTCTGGTGGTCAGTCCATAGCCGGCGGCGATAGAAAATGTCAGCGGATTTGATCCGGCATAGAAAGAGGGGAATTGCCATCGGGCGTTGGCACGCGGATCGATATAAGGCCGTCCGGAGAGATAATAGCGGCTGTCGAGTGCCGGCATCGTCATGATGCGTGCCCCGAGCTGTAGCTGAAGTTTGTTAGGACCGAAAAGGGCGGTGACGCCGTCTTCGACAAAAGCCGACACGATGTGCATCGCAGGAATGTCGCTATAGGCGCGGGGGCGCGTGGTCCATCCGCCGGAGAGCGGGCGGTCGGAGTCGTAGATCTGGCCGCGGCCATAGTTTTTGGAGAAAGTCCATTCGAGGCCAAGCTTGTAGGTGTGGAGCCACGTTCCTGTCGAAACCGAACCGTCGGCCTTCAGTTTGGCGAATATATCGACCGGTTTGCCGTCGACGCGGAAGTCGGCGAGGTAGGATTTCAGAATGTAGTGTCCGTCGTGGACGCCTTCTTCGGTTGATGTCGGGGCGATGGTGGTGCCGTTCGGGCTTACGTCGCGCCGGCGTGTCAGGCGGTCGCTGACATAGGCCGCCGAGGTGTTGAGTCCGACGGATTCGAGCCATGAGAGGCGGGGAAAGGTGAATGTCAGGTCGGAGGTGAGTGCCGCCCGGTTGTATTGGCTGCGGTAGAGATCGATCTTATTCTGGTTGAGGTCGGGGTCGATTTTCGAGTTGTCGAACGAGCCGGTGTAATCGAGCCCGATGTTCCATGCCGTGATTAAATCCGGCGCCTCGAACCGCATGCGGGCACGCACGGATGCATTGACGCGTTTATAGTTTTCAAGATTGTCGCGCGGATCGCTTTTGGAGTCGAGATAACCGAGATCGGCGTTGAGTATCTGGTTGCCGATGTTGAATCCCTTGCCGAGAGAGAAGAGTTTGCTGAACTCGTCGGCTTTGAAACGTGCCGTCCATGGCGTGGCACGCCGGATACGCCGGATATTGACGACGCCTGAGGTGAGATTGCCGTATTCCGCCGAGGGAATGCCCCGCATCACTTCGACACTCTCTATGTTGTCGGTGGAAAGGGCACGCATGTCCACGCCACGGTTTTTGGTGGATCGGTTATAGGCCACGTCGCCGTTGGAGGTGCCCGGGACTTCGGTGAGATTGGCGTCGGTGTTGACGGGGGTGCCGTCGATAACGAAGGGAGTGCCAAGTGAGCTGATGGCGTAGTCGGGATTGTCGACTATGCCTCCCGAACCGCCGATTGTGCCTGTTTCACGAAGTGAAATGGTGTTGGAGCGGCTCATGTCGGGTGTCTGGCTCATATTGCCCGGAAGCAGCTCGAGTAGGTCGGCGAAGCTCGTGGGCTGGAGGTGCGACATGGCGTCGCGGTCGATGCGTGAGCCTGTTGTGAGGCCGCTGCTTTGCGTCGCGGTCACCACTACTTCGCCGAGAGTGCGTTCATCGGGTGAAAGCGATATGACGAGAGTGGTGTCGGCAGTGAGGTTGATGTCGGTGTGCCAGGGATGGTAGCCCACGTAGGTCACATCAAGCGAGTGGCTTCCGGGTGTGAGGCGGATGGCGAAGCGCCCGTCGGCATCGGTGTTTAGCCCTATCATGCCCGGGCGGAGCTTGACGGTGGCAGTGGGCAACGGTTCGCCTGAATCGCGGTCGGTTACGGTGGCGTTGAGTGTGTGTGATCCGGCTTCGGCGGCCGCCGTCAGCGAGCAGAAGACGATGAAGAGTATGGTGAAGTGTAATTGCAAGAATCGGTCAGGCATTTTACGTCCGGTTTTATCGGACGCAAAATTACTTCAGCCGCGCAGTCTGTACAATCGCCAAAAATGGGTAAAAAAACATACCGGCAGGAGTGCCGTCTAATCAAAAATGAGTAGAAAAGAATTTCAGCTGAATTCCGTGAATGCAAACGGCAGTGTGGATTTCACTGACGGAAGGATGATGATTTCATCGGCTCCGGCAAGGATCACACGCACGTCGTGGCCGGCAAGCATTTCGTATTCCAGAAGCGCCTGGCGGCAAGCTCCGCAGGGAGCGGTGGGGGTGGGCACAAAGTTGCCGTCGGTGTCGCGGGCCGTGATTGCGATGGCTTCAAACCGGGCTTCGGGATAAGATGCATGGGCATAATAGCACGCGGTGCGTTCGGCGCATGTGCCGGATGGATATGCTACGTTTTCCTGATTGGCGCCGGTCACCGTCTGTCCGTTGTCGAGTCTTATGGCCGCTCCTACTCTAAAGTGGCTGTAGGGAGCGTAAGAGCGGAAAGTGGCTTCGCGTGCGAGCTGTACGAGTTGGCGGTCAGACTCGTTGAGTTCATCGAACGATGTGGAGAGATAGGGGATTATGAGATTTTTTTCTTTCATTGTTCAGGCAGAATTAAGGTCTTGAGCCGGTCGCCGCCATCGGGATCAGTGGCGATAGACCGGTAGTAGCGTTCGTCGTAGCCGGGAAATTGCGGGTATTCGGGCATGCCGTAGGGTGTGCGGGCAAATTGTCCGTCGCGCTCTTTTTTGACGTTGCCGTCGAGATATTTCACAAGCAGATATTCTCCGAGCTCGCGGTATCTGTCGGTATATTTCTTCGACCAGTCGGCGGAATGGCTGTTGAGGAAATCGGCTGCTACGTCGGGATCGAGAGACGCCACTTCGCGATAGAGTATGTCGACTTCCGACTGGATGGAGTCTTCAAGTGCGCACTGCACGCGGCGAATGTCGGGGATCATCTGAGAATAACGGTTGTAGGCCTGGTTGGCCACGAAGTTGGTGACCCAGAACGCGGCATCCCAGCGGAGATTGTAGAGATCGCCGTTGCCTTGCGCGAATTCGTGTGGAGCCGCCTTGAGGCAGCAATACATCGGGATATAGACGCAAGTGTTCGCGTCATCGACACCGAACCATAGCACGCCGCGCATCTGTCGGGGCGCTTTGTCGTTGAGCTGTGCGACAAGCGAGAATCCTGTCTGCTGTGTGGCTATGGCGCGTTCGTGGGAGTATTCTACAGAGTCGACTTCGTAAGTGAGCGGACGCCAGCGGTAAGGCACTTTGTAGGGGCCGGCACCGACATCTTTGGTCATGTCCATGGGCGTGCCTTCGAAGTGGTCGCGCATCATCCATTTCATGTCGGAGGCGGTGATCTTTTCGGCGGGGCGGATCCACAAAGGGAGGGGATCGCCTTCGCCACGAAGCACCCAGTCGAGATATCGCTGCACAGAGTCGGGAGCAAACTTGTTGTAGAAAGCCCAGACGCGTCCGTCGCACCCGCGCAATGCGCCACCATCGGTAATGGCATAGGCACGTGAGAAGCTGAAGTCTTCGTCTTTGCCGTTGAAATAACCCATCTTGCGGGCAAACTTGATGACATCGGGCGAATATATCGTGTGTCCGCTCTTGTCTTTGAGCGGAAACCGATGGATGCGGCTGTGGTTGGCGTGTCCGGATATGCAGTCGTCGGGTATGCGGCGGGCCACCCATACGGCTCCTTTGTCGGTTTTCCCTTTGCCGATCATCTCCATGATCCACACTTCCGTGGGGTCGGCGATGGTGAACGATTCGCCTTCACTGGCATAACCGTAGGTGTTGACGAGATCGGTCATGGTTTTGATAGCCTCACGAGCCGTGCGGGCGCGTTCGAGCGTGATGTAGATGAGCGACCCATAATCGATGATTCCCGAGCCGGCCAGTTCGGGGCGTCCGCCCCATGTGCTTTCGGTGATGGCGAGGCCGTGCTCGTTCATATTGCCGATGGTGGTGTAGGTGTGTGATATTTCCGGGATTTCGCCGAGCGGTTTGCCTGTGTCCCATTCGACTACCTGACGCATCGTGCCTTTCGGATGATCGGTCGCCGGTTTGTAGTAGATTTCGCCGTAGAGGGTGTGGCTGTCGGCCGCGTAGGTTATGAGTGTCGAGCCGTCGGCGGTGGCGCCGGGTGCGGCGATGAGTCCGGTGCAGGCCATTGCGGCGGAAGAAGCCATGGCCATTGCGGCGCAAAGAAGATATTTAAGGTTCATATTGTCATGTTGTTTTTAGTCCGTTGTCATATATTGAATGCAAAAATACGGATTTTTTTGGTCATATGTTACGTATTTCTGACTGTCGGGATGTATTTTTGTGGAAAAATTAACTGACATGATTATGAGAAGGATAGTCGCTTGCCTGATGCTTTGCGTGGCCGGATCGTTTTCGATGCGGGCATCATCGCCTGCACTGGCGGGGATGCTCGAGAGGATAAGCGAAGGCCTGTCGCGGAAACTCGCCACTGAAATTGTTGTGACAGATGCCGATACGGTGGATTTTTTTGAGATTACACAGTGCGGCGGCCGTCCGATGGTTCGCGGCAACAATGCGGTGAGTGTGGCTGTAGGCGTCAACTATTATCTGCGGCACTACACCGGCAACCATCTGTCGTGGAACAACATGCGAGCCATACTCCCGGATACGCTGCCTGCGGTGACGGCAACGGTGCGCCGCTCCACGCCGTTGCAGAAGCGTTATTATATGAACTACTGCACTCACTCCTATTCAGCCGCTTTCTGGGACTGGCCGCGATGGGAGCGGGAGATAGACTGGATGGCACTGCATGGCGTCAATATGCCGCTGGCCGTCACAGGATCGGCGGCTCTTTGGCGCAATGTGCTCAGACGGCTCGAATATCCCGAAACGGCCATTGACAGCTTCGTGGCCGGTCCGGGCTATCAGGCCTGGTGGCTGATGAACAATCTCGAGGGATGGGGAGGCCCAAATCCGGATCAATATTACGAGCGTGATGAGCGGATGCAACGCCATATAGTGAGCCGAATGCGTGAGATGGGTATGGAACCGGTGCTTCCCGGCTATTCGGGAATGGTGCCCCACGACGCGGCTTCGCGACTCGGACTCGACGTGTCTGATCCGGGACGCTGGTGTGGCTATGAGCGGCCTGCGTTCCTTCAGCCTTCTGACATGGCTTTCAACCGCATTGCCGACATATATTATGATGAGCTGACGGCATTGTATGGCGACTCGCGCTATTACAGCATGGATCCTTTTCATGAGGGAGGCAACAGCGATGGCGTGGATCTGGCCGCTGCCGGGCGCACCATAGCCGCTGCAATGAAACGCTGTCGCCCCGATGCGGTATGGGTGGTCCAGGGATGGCAGGAAAATCCCCGGTCGGAGATGATCGCGGCCATACCGGCGGGAGATATGGTGGTGCTTGATCTTCAGGCAGAGAATCAGCCGATGTGGTGTGCGCGGAATGATGGGTTCGGCGGACATGACTGGCTTTACTGCATGCTTTTGAATTTCGGGGGTAATGTGGGGCTTTATGGCAAGATGCAGGCGATGGCCGACGGTTTCGCCCGTGCCCGCGGCGAGTCGGCGTCGCTGGCCGGTGTCGGTCTGACAATGGAAGGTATTGAAAACAATCCGGTGATGTATGAGCTGCTGTGCGATCTGCCGTGGATGTCAGGCGAGATAGATATTGACGTCTGGCTGGCCGGTTATGTCAAATCACGTTACGGCGGAACGGCTGATCCGCGTGCTCTCGAGGCGTGGCGGTTGCTTGCGCGTTCGGTTTACGGTTGTCCGGCCGATACGGTGCAGCAGGGCGCCGCGGAGTCGCTTTTCTGTGCCCGTCCTTCGGATGACGCGTGTCAGGTGTCGGCCTGGGCCGATACCAAACCGTATTATGATCCGGTCGACGTGGAGCGCGCGGCGCGTCTGCTGCTTTCGGCCGCCGATACGCTCGGAACGAATGTCAACTTTGTGTATGATCTCGTCGATGTGACACGTCAGGCGGTGGCAGACAAGGGACGTGCTGTGTTGCGACGGCTTGGCGAGGCGGCTGAAGCGGGAGATCGCGAGGCTTACGCCGGGAATGCACGACGCTTTTTGCGGCTCATTGATGTGCAGGATTCGTTGCTGGCGACGTTGCCCGATTTCCGGTTGGGACGATGGCTTGAACAGGCAAGAGCCTGCGGCGACACACCGGATGAAAAAGATTATTATGAGC
>CAJJOX010000070.1 GCA_905193485.1 uncultured Porphyromonadaceae bacterium
TTAAAAATCAGATGTTTAACAACATAAATTTAAATTTTGTCATCTACTAAACCGTTTTTTACAAAATAAAATGCATAGCCGACCAGCGCGAGAGCTCCGATTATAAGTCCAATCACAAGACCGAGAAAGAATCCAAGCCCAAATCGTGATTTATTCCGTGCATAGTGATATTCGACGTATTCTTCCTCTTCTTCAGGGATATATGTGATTTCCGTCGGTACATCGTCCGACGTGTCGGAATTAATACTTTCAATGTTGTTGCCCTCAGTATGATCATCGACAATTTGTTCGATACTATTTTCAGGATTTATTACGTCGACGGCCTGATCATTTGAACTGATAACCGGTGCGGAGTCCTTAACGACGTCTGTCAGTTCCATCGGTTCAGTTTCTGATTCTGTTGTTATTGATAACGTTTCGCTATTCAATTCAATCGGCTGAGTCTGTTCCGCTTCAGAAAGGGTAAATTTATCCGGTTCAGGGACGTCGACAATCTCTTCTACCGCAGTTATTGATTTTGATTCGGAAACATCGGTCGGTTGTGGTTGATTATCGCCCGGATTATTTTCAATTATCACATCAGAAACGATGATGCGTGAAAATTCCTCCTCTTCCGGTTTAATTATGTCGTCTTTGTCGGAGGTGGCCGCGTCTTCTTGTGCTATTGAATCTAC
This sequence comes from uncultured Porphyromonadaceae bacterium, assembly GCA_905193485.1. Classification (GTDB taxonomy): domain Bacteria; phylum Bacteroidota; class Bacteroidia; order Bacteroidales; family Muribaculaceae; genus Paramuribaculum. The sequence goes on from CAJJOX010000070.1 coordinate 675, forward strand.
TTCCGACGCGTCTATATTATCAGGGATAATAACAGGCTCAAACATGGCGAACGGTGCGTTTACATCGTCTGAAAATTGTTTGTCAGGCTCAAACCGCACAGGCTCGTCAGTGTTATGTGTGGCCGAAAACGATCCAAGACCCGGTATGGTCACCGATTCCCCGTCAAGAAGCGATTCAGTCACTGTCATAAACAATGATTTAAGAAATGCCAGAGCCGTTTCGTTATCCACATCAGCCTGAATGGCAAGTTGCTCGGCAAGTTTCTTTAATGGTATCTTGGTATTCATCCGACAAAGCGTTTTCTAAGTACGACACTTGATTTGAACGTCACCTGAATTTCCGGCGGGAGCATCACTGTTTCATTAGTCAGGCTGTCAGTGACAATTCGTTCATCTGTTTTTACGGCAGCTATTGTGCCAAATCCGGGAACGGCTACGGTATCGAGATCCTTGCAGAATCCTTTTACCACGTCGGGCACCTGATTGAGTAATTTCGAAGCCGTTGCCGGATCAATCCCACTCATGTTGCAAATCGAATTAATGATATTGTCGTTGTTCATTGATGGATAGTATTTAAACAGCAAGCCGACGCGGGAGTTGGAAACGCGCCAGGCTTGCTGTAGGGGTATATCAATAGTTGCGTGCGAAAATCACACGTTGGGCGCTCGGCTTGCCTGTGACCATGCAGACGCCAGGAGTTTTGTCTCCTTCAAGCGGAATGCAGCGGATCGTGGCTTTGGTTTCTTCCTTGATTTTTTCCTCAGTTTCCGTTGTCCCGTCCCAGTGAGCGAGAATAAAACCGCCTTTTTCTATTTCGCGTTTAAATTCATCGTATGTTTCAACCGTTCGTGTCATCTCTTCACGATGTTTAAGCGCTTTGTCATATATGTTCTGCTGGATTTCCTCAAGCAGATCGGCGACATAATTGGCGATGCCCTCAAGGCGTTGTTCCGATTTCTCAAGAGTATCGCGTCGCATCAGTTCCACAGTCCCGTTGGCAATATCGCGGGCGCCGATAGCAAGACGCACGGGCACACCCTTAAGTTCATAGTCGGCGAACTTGAATCCAGGGCGACGATTGTCGGCGTCATCATATTTTACACTCACGCCAAGCGATTTCAGTTCGTCGACAATAGGTTGAACATGAGCTGAGATTTCAGCCAATTGTTCGCTGTTTTTGTATATAGGGACAATCACTACCTGAATAGGCGCGAGATGGGGAGGAAGCACGAGGCCATTATCGTCGGAATGCGTCATTATAAGCGCTCCCATCAGACGGGTTGAAACGCCCCAGGAGTTTGCCCACACATATTCGGGTTTATTGTCCTTATTGGCAAATGTGACATCGAACGCTTTGGCGAAATTCTGGCCGAGATTATGTGATGTGCCACACTGCAATGCTTTGCCATCCTGCATCATTCCTTCGATAGTATATGTGTTGACGGCACCGGCAAAACGTTCGTTTGCCGATTTCACGCCTTTTATGACCGGCATAGCCATGTATTTTTCGGCAAAAGCAGCATAGAGGTCAATCATCTGCACTGTGCGGCGCTCGGATTCTTCAGCGGTGGCATGAGCGCAGTGGCCTTCCTGCCATAAGAACTCAGCCGTGCGAAGGAACATACGTGTGCGCATTTCCCAGCGCATCACATTGGCCCATTGGTTGCATAGGATAGGAAGGTCGCGATAGCTATGAATCCAGTTGCGGTATGTGCCCCATATGATAGTCTCGGATGTGGGGCGGACAATAAGCTCTTCTTCAAGACGAGCATCGGGATCAACAATCACACCGTTACCGTTGGGATCGTTTTTCAGTCTATAGTGTGTCACCACTGCACATTCTTTGGCAAAGCCCTCGACATGCTCAGCTTCCCGACACAAAAATGATTTAGGAATTAATAGCGGGAAATAGGCATTCTGTACGCCGGTTTCCTTAAACATGAGGTCGAGTTGTTGTTGCATTTTCTCCCAGATGGCATAACCATAGGGCTTGATCACCATACAGCCTCTGACCGCTGATTGTTCAGCCAGATCAGCCTTGACTACAAGATCATTATACCACTGTGAATAATTGTCGGCTCTCTTTGTGAGTTCTTTCAATTCTTTTGCCATAATGTGATTCTATCAATATTTTATGTTTATTTGAGTAATTATAATTTTCCGCCCGGATATGATTAATGCTGTTTCAATCGTTTCTCACGGGCAAGTTCTATCATTTTGGGTCCCGGAACGAAATAGATTTCAAGTCGGCGGTTTTCTTTCCGATGCTTCCGCGTGTCATTGCTGACAAGAGGTTCGGATGACCCCATGGCATAGGGGACGATCACCAGATCTTCAGATATTTCGCCTTTGTCAATCGCATCCATAAACCAGTCATAGACCGTATAGATACGGGCGGTTGAAAGTTCCTGACGATATTGCTCTGACCCGGTATCATCTGTATGCACGGCAACCAGAATTTTGTACATGTAAGGATCCTTCATGAGTTTTAATATCGGATCAATTACCTGTGCGGCATAGCTTGAAAACAGGGTGTCATTTGGAAGGAACAGATCATCTGTAGGAATGCACAACACAAAAACATCGTCGTTCCGCATCATGTCCACGGTGTAATTCTTCATTAGTTTCTCTGCAATCTTTCGTTGATATGCCGAAATGGTTGCACCGAGATCCTTAGGAATTTCAGGCGTGACGATATTTTGAGCCAGCTCCATATCCATAAACACATCTTCCTGATAGTCTGGATAGGGAATTGAGTCGGACATATTTTTTTGTGCGACCGTCCCGAGGTGGCAAAGGATGAACAGAATAATTGCGATTGTGGTTCGTTTCATTTATTAATGCGTATGAGGTGAGGAGAATTTTAAGGTCAGTCTGATTCGAGCAGCAGCGAGTCCTCATAGCCAATTTCAGCCCTGATCAAAGGCTCGATATATTCAGCGGCAAGTGTCGCGTTCTTATCTTTGCGTAACATTCTGACAGCATAGTCGGTAATATCACGAATAAGCATTTCCGGATCATCGTCCGTGCCGTCATCGGAAATATCGATATCGAGCAGTCCGTTCTGCTCATAGTAGTCCCATATTATGTCGATGAGATTGAGAAGTTCGTCGTCATTATATCGGTCTGATATATCTGCCGGAAAGATCTTACGCATTGCTTCAATAGCGTTATTTTCATCATATTCTTTCATAATCACATCGTTTTTATGATAGATTGTTGTTTAACTCAAGAAGTCCGGATGGCAAAGACATTGTTATAGAGTGGCCGTCGGCATCTATTTGGGTAATATACTCGTCAGCAAATGGAATGTACAGACGCTTTGATTCGCATTCATTCACGCGTTCGGGTTGAACGATAAGCAGTATGTTACTGGTCGAATCGTCAAAATCCTCAATAATGCCAATCGTTTGTCCTTCATCAGACACAACTTTAAATCCGATTAGATCGGCAAGATAAAAGCCGTCATCGACATCGGCAACTGTTTCGGGCAGGTCGCTTTTTAAAGCGAAAACATCTTTGCCGCAAAGCTCTTTTGCATCGTCTTCGGTCATCACGCCGTCGATTGTAATTAGAGTCGACGATGATGCGCCCTGCCGGACACCTGTTATGAAAAACGGGACGAAAATACCTTCGATATCAAGAATAATACACCGCAGACTGCAAATGTCGACATCATGATCAAAATCAGCTGAAATCTCTCCTTTGATTCCATGAGGTTTCAAAAGCGTTCCGATGTCAATTATTTCTGTCGATTTTATCATTTTATCGGGTATTATCTAAAATCCGGACTATTACGTATACGTTTCGTTTATTTTTTCTTTTTCTTTTTCCCCGCAGGCTGAGCCGGTATGATATAATCGCGGAGCTTCGTCTGAGATGGATCTATAATGATAGCTCCGTGGGAAATCTCTGTGATGTCGCGAAAAATACGGGCATCATCCACGCCATCTTTGTTCACGCTCATCAACAGTTTTTTCATCTGATTGGCAATCAGTCCGATTAGTTCGGATCGCTCTTCGCCTTCTTCCATTTCGGAAACTTTTGCAATCATAGCTTCGATTGCGCGGCCATATTGACGGCGTTTAAGTTCACCGGCGCGATAGTGGAGGGGAGCCGGTGCGGATTTAAGATTATCCGGACGTATTATTTCACATGGATAATCGATATCGAGGCTGAAATCAGACATTATCGCCAGATGATCCCATAATTTATGGCTATATTCGCCTCCTGATTTTAGCTCAGGAAAAAGGTTGGCCATCGATGCGATGATCTTGTAGGCACATCGTGTACGCTCGTCGCGATCCTCAAGTGTCCGGCAATAATCAATCATCGATTGGATGTTTCGTCCGTATTCCGGTAGTATGAGCGGTTTCTGCTGAGTATTATATCGTAGCATTTCAGTTGCGTAATTATATATTTCGGTCAAAGTTACGCCATTTTTTTTATTCTTACAACTTGCCTTAATATACGATCCGCTATTTTGCACAATTTCACAATTGGACGGCAGACGGCCATTTTAACAAAAAGCTCCGGCACCCTGAAACGAAGGATGCCGGAGCATGGATATTTTTCAATATTTGAGAATGAAACCAGTTGTGTGATTACATGTTCATGCCGCCATCGACCTGAATAACCTGACCGCTGACATAGCTTGACATATCTGATGCGAGGAAAGTGGCGACATTGGCGATATCCTCAACTTTACCACCTCTGCGCAGGGGTATTTTCTTAGTCCATTCAGCACGTATGTCATCGGGGAGCGCTGCTGTCATTGCCGTTTCAATAAATCCCGGAGCGATGGCATTGGCGCGGATGCCGCGTGAGCCCACTTCCTGTGCGATGCTCTTTGCCAAGGCGATAAGTCCGGCTTTCGATGCGGCATAGTTGGCCTGACCAGCATTGCCATGAACGCCGACTACAGATGCCATATTGATGATGCTTCCCGAACGCTGGCGCAACATGATTGGAAGCACGGCATTGATAAAATTAAAAGCGCTTTTGAGATTGACGTTGATCACAGCGTCCCACTGTTGTTCGGACATACGCATTATAAGACCGTCTTTTGTGATGCCGGCATTGTTGACAAGAATGTCAATTGAGCCGAAGTCTTCTTTGACCTTTCCTACGACTTCTTTTGTCTGGGCGAAATCGGCGGCATTAGATGCATAGCCTTTTGCTTTGACGCCATAAGCTGCTATTTCTTCTTCGGTCTGTTTGCCGTTTTCATCAATTACAAGATCGGTAAAGGCGATATTTGCACCTTCAGAAGCGAACTTCAGTGCGATTGCCTTACCGATGCCGCGGGCAGCACCGGTAATAAGTGCTGTTTTTCCTTCAAGAAGTTTCATGTCAGTTTTGTTTGGTTTTACTGTTATGATATTGTTATTATTGGATTATTGATCACTTGTCATTGATGATGATTCCGTTGGTCACAAAATCGATAATGTCCCTGCATGTTTTGTCGTAATCGGTCGCATTCAACGATGACGAATTCATGGGGAAATGATCTGTAGTCATGAAAATGAGTGACACCACGGAGGGAAGACGTTCTGCCTGTTTTTTGTCAAATGCACCTTCGTCGACCCCCATGTTGAGTAGATCCTTAAAAAGAGCCTGCTCTTTTTTCCTGGCCATATCGTAGATGCGTTCGACACGCCGGGCATCGCGATTGAACAGCGATCGATATCGGTCGATATGGGTTTTAGGCTTATTAAGCATGTCGGCGATCACGTCAAAGCGTTTGGCCAGATATTTACGGAATTTTTCGACGGGAGGGAGGTCGGAATCGACGATTGCGCGCAACTGTCCGATAATAGCGTTGCTCTCGCTTTCCACCACGGCGTTGTAGATCTCACGCTTATTTTTAAAATAGGTGTATATGGTGCGCCTGCCTTTGTCGGATGCCGCAGCAATATCGTTCATAGTTGTATTCTCAACGCCTTTGTTTACGAACAACTGACGAGCCACTTCTATTAATCTGTCGCGAGTTTTGCTAACCATTATGTTTCTGTGTGGAAATTTAGCATTCCGTCTATCAATTCGCGAAATTACTCAAAAATAATTGAAAATAACATAAATCGCGTTTTAAAATAAGTAAACATGTGCTTTCTCCAAACTAAATTTTGTAATTTCGGCAAGAAACTAACATAGTGTAATGGATATATACAAGGCATTCTGCAACAAATTAGAGTCCTATTCCCGCATCTGTCCGTGCGTCATATTTTTCGTATTGTCCGCATTGTTACCTCGAACGGCATATTCACAGAGCATCGTGCGCTATGCGACTTCTGTTGAAGGTATTGATGCAGATAGGATAGCTGTTTACATTGAAGGTCTCCGGACAGGAGAAGTGATTCTGGATGTTAACGGAGAGGAGCCTATGGTGCCGGCCAGCATTACAAAGCTTTTTACATCGGCGACGGTTTTCCGCACTTCAGATCTTGATTCCCGCTACGCTACTGAAATTCTCACCACCGGGAAACTGGACAAAAATGTACTTAAAGGCAATATTGTCATCAAGGCTTCCGGCGATCCGACGATAGGTTCTTCGGCGTTCAGTGAGTGTGCCTCTTTACCAGATAGCATTGTCGCTGCCGTTAGGCGACAGGGCATTGAAAAAATCGAAGGACGGATTATCATCGACTCACCCAAATGGCTTAGGCAAGGAGTGCCTGCCGGATGGACCGACAGCGACGTAAATCATCCTTACGGAACCGGTCATCACTCATTTAATTATGCTGATAATCGTTTCTCTCTTCGATTTTCCCGTGATGGCTCATACGCGCTTTCGCCTGCAAATCCTTCTGTGGAAATCAAAAAATCCTCCCGAAAATCCGATGAAACCGTATGGCGCAAACGTGATGATGACATCTACAATGTTTTCTATAATAAAAAAACTCCCCTCATTGTAGATCTTGCGAATCCTTCTCCCGAAAATTCGTTCCTCTGTGTTTTAGAAAATATGTTTGACAGTTGTGGCATAGTCCTTGAAAACAAAAAGATAAAAAAGAGTTCTAACGAACATATAATCTACACCCATTATTCTCCGACAGTCTATGACATACTTCACAGCCTTGTGCTGCGTTCCGACAACATGATGGCGGAGGCGATGCTACGGTATGCTTTCCCCGGCAGGAAACGTGAGGATGCCGTTGAAGATGAGATTTCGTTGTGGTGCAGTCTGGGCGTTGATACACGTGATATCAAAATCGAAGACGGAAGCGGATTGTCACGGAACAATCGCATAACGGCTTATGCCATGGCGGATATGCTTGCCTGGATGTGTGATAACGATGACAATTTTGTGAGATTCCTTAACCTGCTGCCAAAAGCCGGCATATCAGGTACGCTTCGATCATTTCTGAAAGACACACCGCTGCAAGGGCGATTATGGGCCAAGACGGGAAGTCTGAATGGTGTTCAATGCTATGCCGGGTATGCTGTGGATGCCGTCGGAGTGCCCACTCATATTGTAGTAATAATGGTCAATGGTTTTAAAGGCTCGCGAGCCGATGTAAAATCTGTACTTCAGAATCTCTTAATTGAAAAATTGTTGTAAATTTGTGGCTCAAACATCAATCTCTATGGCTACTGAACCGAAAGCATTGTTAGACGACTGCCTCGAACTCGAAGGCCTTATAGCTCTTATCATCCAGCGTGACAACCAGGTGCCGGATCATTTATATGATCTTCTTGGCAGAAAAATAGAGTCGATCCGTAGCGGCGTTGAATCACTGCACGGGAATCGGGATCACATTTCTCCCATGTCGACAAACGTTCTGTCTGATGAAAATGTAGAAGTGTCAGCATCGGTTATTTTTGAAGAACAATCAGATGCCGACGAATCTCCCAAATCGCAGATGTCAGAGGATGATTCGCAATCCGGACCAATCCGGCAAGAAATGTCGACGGAATCCGATGGATGTCGGGATTCCGTCGATAAACCTGCTGCTTGTGCTCCTGAAGTCATGAAGCTCGATGTAGACAAAGAAGATGATGAAGCCCCGACGAGCCCCGACGATCTGTCTTCCTTGACAATAAATTATGAGGAACAGGGACAAGAGGCCACTGTTGAACCGGTGAACATATCCACCAACAAAGAAGGGGTGGTGATTAATGATATCCTTCAGCCGGCGACTTTTTCGCTGAATGACCGCTTCCGTTTTCGCCGCGAGCTTTTCGATTACAGCGACGAGGACATGGACGATGCTATAAAAATAGCCTCGGCAATGAGCTCTGTAGAGGAGGCAGAGGACTATTTCTATAATGATCTTTGTTGGAATGAGTCTGATCCGAATGTGATTGATTTCATGCGTATTATTACCGCGCGATTTAACAAGTGATTCAAGCAAATGTCCGGGAAGCTTTTTATTGTGCCCACTCCGGTCGGCAACCTTGACGATATGACGCCACGAGCGATTGAAACGCTTCGCTCATGCGATTTGATTTTGGCGGAAGACACCCGGACATCCGGCGTTCTTTTAAAACATTTCGGTATAAACACACCGCTGTCAAGTCATCATAAATTTAACGAGCATACCACTGTAAATGCAATTGTGACGCAGCTGATATCCGGCAAAAACATCGCATTGGTTTCCGATGCCGGCACTCCCGGCATTAGCGATCCCGGCTTTATGCTTTCACGTGAATGCCGGCGTCACGATATTTCTGTGGAAACTCTTCCGGGTGCAACGGCTTTTGTTCCTGCGCTTGTTGACTCCGGATTGCCCTGCGACCGATTCAGCTTCGAAGGTTTTCTGCCACCTAAAAAAGGACGAGCGACTCGTCTTCGGGAAATTGCAGATGATTCACGAACCACGGTTATCTATGAATCTCCTCTGCGGCTTGTCAAAACTCTTATGCAACTTGCCGATGTGTGCGGCGGCAACCGGGATGCATCAGTTTCGCGTGAGATATCCAAAGTTCATGAAACCACAGTTCGTGGCACTTTGTCGGAATTAATTGTTTTTTTTAGAGAAAACAATCCCCGCGGTGAAATCGTTATTGTTGTCGGCGGCAAGATCAAAGAAGAATCTGCCGTACATAAAAATAAGTATAAATCCGACTAAACAGACTTAATTATGCAAACCAGACATTGTATTGCCATTTCCGCTGTTGCTCTTGCAGCGGTCATTACCGGCTGTGACAAAAACAATCAGGTAACCAAGTCTCCGGCCGCGCAATCAGCGGAGGCTGCTGCGCTTAATGCCGCCACGGCAGAAAAAGACAGTCTTATTGCGCTTTTCAATGACATCGCCAACGATATGGAGCAAATCAAAGCAATGGAATCCATTGTTGCCGTTCCATCACAGATGGGACGTGATGGCGGCGCCGGAGCAGTAACTATTAGGGATGATATCCAGGCTTTAAGAATTTCTCTTCAGGAACGTCGCCAGCGACTTGAGCAGCTTGAACAGAAATTGTCACAACAGAGCGGTGAAAATGATCAACTCGCCCGGATGATTGCAAATCTTCGTCTGCAGATCGAACAAAACGAAACAACTATCGCATCGCTCTCCGGACAACTCGCCGAAGCGAATAATACGATTTCTCAACTCAACACGACCGTCGACTCATTAAATGTTTCAGTTGCCGATGCGACAGCCAAAAACG
>CAJJOX010000071.1 GCA_905193485.1 uncultured Porphyromonadaceae bacterium
TGCCCTCCTTTCCGGCTTTTTCCCACTCCTCTACAAACCCGGGAATCTCCATTTCAATTCCCCACAAGGTTTGTGGATTTGTTGTTCGCATTATATCTCCCTAATACCCAGTTTGTCAATAGGTTAATTCCATTTTTTCAATTTTGCATTTTGTGCATGATGAACGGCCGCTGCGCGGTGCCGTGCCTTGTGCATTCCGGTCAAGAGTATTACTTTGCTTGATTTTCCGGCCCGTCCGACGGCGTACACCGGCACAAATTCATGCTCTGGTCACAAAACGGCAAAATCTGCGCCTTATAATAAGACCGGAATGTCCCTTGTCAAACCGGCCAAAATCGTTTATGATACAGTCATTCGGGCCACCGCCCGGAAAGGAGCACACCATGCATACCGTTTTTCGTTTTCTCCGGCAGCTGCTGCTCACGGTGCTGCTGCTTGCCCTGCTGGTCCTCGTGGCAGCGGGCGGGTACTTTGCCGTCACAGGCCACAAACTCTATGAGAGCGCCATCCAGGTCACCCCCATTGATACCCTGTACAGCAGCATTTCGTCCCGCGAAGGGTTCGTCCCCTATGCCCAGCTGCCCCAGACCTACATCAACGCCGTGATCTCGGCGGAGGATTCCCGCTTCACCCACCACAAGGGTGTGGACCCGGTGTCCATTGCCCGGGCACTGGTGACCGACCTGCGCACCGGCAGCTTTGCCGAGGGCGGCAGCACCATCACCCAGCAGCTGGCCAAACAGCTTTATTCGCCACCAACCGACGGCCTCATGTCGCGCATGCTCCAGAAGCCCATCGAATGGATGATCGCCGTCAAGCTCGAGCGCCTCTACACCAAGGAAGAGATCATCAAAATGTATCTCAACCAGTTCGACTTCCTTTACAACGCCGTTGGCATCAAGTCAGCCGCACAGGTCTACTTCAACAAACACCCCAAAGACCTCAACATCCAGGAAGCGGCCATGCTCGTGGGAATGGTCAAAAACCCGTCCATCTACAATCCTGTACGCCAGACTGAACGCACACGCAAACGACGCAATGTAGTGCTCGAACAAATGAACAAAGCCGGCATGATCACCGAAGCCCAGCTCGACTCGCTCAGCCGACTCCCCATCGAGCTCGACTTCCACCGCGTCGACCATAAAGACGGCATAGCCCCCTACTTCCGCGAAGAGCTGCGCTACATGCTCCGGGCTCAGAAACCGGTCCGTTCCAACTACCGCGGTTGGGAATACGACAAATTCCGCGCTGATTCCATCGAATGGGAACGCAACCCGCTCTTCGGATGGATTGAAAAAAATCCCAAACCCGACGGAACGAAATACGACATCTACAACGACGGCCTGCGCATCTACACCACCATCGACTCCCGGATGCAACGTTATGCCGAAGAGGCAGTCGAAGAGCATCTTGGCGGATATCTGCAACCGGCTTTCTTCCGCGAAAAACGCGGTTCGAAAGGCGCGCCCTACTCCACAAACCGCACCGAAATATCCGAAATCAGAGTCAACCACCTCATTCACAACGCCATGAAACAGACCGACCGCTACCGCACGATGCATGCGGCCGGCATGACAGACGCACAGATAAAAGAGTCATTCAACACCCCGCGTGAGATGAAAATCTTCACCTATCATGGCGCTGTCGACACCGTGATGACACCTATGGACTCGCTCATCTATCAAAAGCACATCCTTCGCACCGGGTTCATGGCCATGGATCCCCACAACGGACACGTAAAAGCCTACGTAGGTGGTCCCGATTTCGACTATTTCCAATATGACATGGTTTCCACAGGCCGACGGCAGATCGGCTCTACGGTCAAACCGTTCCTCTACACCTACGCCATGGAAGAAGGCTACACTCCATGCGACATGTTCTCCAACACACTGCCGCCTCTCTATGATGAGAGCGGACGTCTGTGGCAGCCACGCTCAAGCCGCTCACGTGTTGGAGAGATGGTCGATCTCCGGTGGGCTCTCACCAACTCCAACAACTGGATTTCGGCGCGCCTCATCAGCCAGCTCTCCCCGGGTGCGCTCGTGCGCACGATGCAGAATTTCGGAATCACCTCCCGCCTCGATCCGGTGCTCTCACTATGCCTTGGGCCGGTCGACGTGTCCGTTCGTGAAATGGTCACCGCCTACACAGCTTTCGCAAACCACGGCATGAAAGTCGATCCCATTTTTGTCACGGCAATCGCCGATCAGAACGGAAACATCATCTCCGAATTCGCCCCGCGGCATTCCGAGGTTATCAGCGAGAATGCCTACTATAAGATCCTGTCCATGATGATGAACGTCGTCAACTCCGGTACCGGCGCCCGACTACGCCGCGCACCCTACAGTCTCACCGCCGAAATGGGCGGCAAGACTGGCACGACCAACTTCAATGCCGACGGATGGTTCATGGGATTCACCCCGCAGCTTGTCGCCGGCGCATGGGTCGGCGGTGAAGAACGCTTCATCCATTTCAACAACATGGGCTATGGCCAGGGCGCCGCAATGGCGCTCCCGATCTACGGCCTCTTCATGAAAAAAATCTATTCCGACAGATCGCTCCCTTATTCTCAGGACGACCGCTTCGAATTTCCCGCTGACATCAACCTCTGCGAAAGCCCGTTCTATGACGGCGTAGGATCAGAAGACACCGAATCTTCAATCGACGACGTGTTCGATTGATTCCATCCCCGCCGACACATTAATTAATAGCAAATAACAACAAAAAAACATATCCCCATGAAATTCAACGTATCGAGCAAGACCCTCTACAACTACCTTTCGGCAGTGAGCAAGATCATCAACAACAAAAACACGATGCAGATCCTCAACAACTTCCTTTTTATACTTGAGGATGACATTCTCACAATCCGTGCCGCCGATATGGAAAACTCTCTCGTCGGCAGACTGCATGTAGCCGATGCCGAAGGCAGCGGTCGCTTCTGCCTCGATGCCCGACGCATTGTTGAGCTTTTTAAAGAGCTTCCCGATCAGGGAATCATGTTCGACATCAACGATGACAACTTCGACATGAAGATAACCTATTCCAACGGCTGCTACAATGCCATCGCCATCAACGGCATGGAGTATCCCGATCAGGACATGAACACCGACACTGCCGACAGCATCTCTTTCACATGCCCCACCCAACAGGTGCTCAAAGGAATTGAAAACACCATCTTCGCTGTCGGAACCGACGAGATCCGCCCGCAGATGATGGGCATCCTGTGGGATGTAAAACCTGAATGCATCGTTTTCGTTGCCACCGACACCCGCAAGCTCGTGCGTTATACCAACGGCACATCCCAGCCGGGCGTCACATGCTCTTTCATCCTCCCGGTCAAAGGAGCCACTGTGCTCAAAAACGTTTTTGCTAAGGAAGACGACATCAAAGTCACCGTCACCCCGACAGCCGCGATCTTCGAATCGCCGTCATTCACGTTCAACTGCCGGCTGATCAAAGGCAATTTCCCCGACTACAACCGCGTTATCCCCTCCTCCAATCCCTACACGTTCACCGTCGACCGTCAGTCGTTCCTCACTTCCGTTCGCCGCGTGTCGGTGTTCGGTGACGAAGGCGGCGGCCTGGTAAAATTCAAATTCGCGCCCGAATCGGTCACGCTGCGCGCTTGCGACAACAGTTTCGGCACTTCCGGATGGGAATCCGTACCATGCAGCTACGAGGGGCCCGAACTCATGATGGGATTCTCAAGCCTCTATCTCATTGAGCTTCTGTCAACATTCACCACTTCGGAAGTGTCCTTGAAACTTGCCGACCCAAGCCGGCCCGCCCTCTGTCTGCCTGCCGACAACGATCCCGAATGCGAGCTTCTCATGATTCTCATGCCAATGAACATCGTCGACTGATATGCAGCTTAATCTCACACGGCCATTGGTGTTTTTCGACCTCGAAACCACCGGCACAAACATCACCCACGACCGGATCGTGGAAATATCCATCATCAAAGTGATGCCCGACGGCACCGACACCGAACGCACACGACGCATCAACCCCGGAATCCCGATTCCGGCCGAAGCGACGGCTGTGCACCACATCACGGATGCCGATGTCGCCGACGAGCCTTCATTCAAACAGATAGCCAAAAGTCTTGCCGAAATGTTCAAGGACTGCGACATCGCAGGCTTCAACTCCAATCGGTTCGACATCCCGCTCCTGCTCGAGGAGTTTAACCGCGCCGGCATCAATCTCGACCTATCCCGCACTCGCTTTATCGACGTGCAGACCATTTTCCATAAAAAGGAGCAGCGCACACTTTCCGCCGCCTACAAGTTTTATTGTGGCCTCAATCTCGACGACGCCCACTCGGCAAGCGCCGACACCCGTGCCACCTACGAAGTGCTCAAGGCTCAGCTCGACCGCTACGATGATCTTGCAAACGATGTCAAGGCTCTATCCGAATATTCATGCCACAGCCGCAACGTCGATTTCGCCGGCCGCCTCGTTTACGACGACAAGCAGCGTGAGGTGATCAACTTCGGCAAATACAAAGGACAGCTTGCCGAAGATGTGCTTCGCAAAGATTCCGGCTACTACGGGTGGATCATGCAAGGCGATTTCCCTCAGAATACAAAAGACGCGTTCGCCATGATCAACCTGCGCGTAAAGACATCGAAATAACTTGTTTACACATCATTTCACCTCTCTCGTTTATCAATCCGCACATGCTGAAAGGCAAACACATCATACTCGGAATCACCGGTGGTATCGCAGCCTACAAATCGGCTGTTCTCGTACGTCTGCTGATTAAACGCGGAGCCGAAGTTCAGGTTGTGATGACACCATCCGCCAAAGAATTCATAACTCCCGTAACCCTCTCGGCTCTCACCGGACGGCCTGTCATCAGTGAGTTTTTCACAGCCAACACCGGACAATGGAACAGCCATGTCGACCTCGGCATCTGGGCCGATGCCATGATTATTGCTCCCGCTACGGCTTGCACGATCGGAAAGATGGCCAACGGAGTGGCCGACAACATGCTCGTCACCACATATCTGTCGGCTAAAGCGCCTGTATTCGTGGCGCCCGCAATGGATCTCGACATGATGGCCCATCCTTCCACCACCCGCAATCTCGACCTGCTCCGGTCTTATGGCAACCACATCATCGAGCCTGCCACCGGCGAACTCGCAAGCCATCTCACCGGACGCGGACGCATGGAAGAGCCCGAAAATATCGTTGAGTTCCTCGACAGTTATTTCAAGGCATCCGGGGTGAAACCTTTAGCGGGAAAGAAAATTCTTGTCACCGCCGGACCCACATACGAGCGCATTGACCCCGTTCGCTTTATCGGCAATTTCTCCACCGGGAAAATGGGCTTTGCCCTGGCCGACGCCGCTGCCCGGATGGGCGCCGATGTGACGGTTGTCAGCGGTCCTGTGAGCATATCGCCAAAGGAAAATTCCGTAAAGGTGATCGGTGTTGAATCGGCAGTGCAGATGCGCGACGCATGCGTCAGCCTGTTCCCCGGATGCGACATGGCGATCATGTGTGCCGCCGTAGCCGACTATGCCCCCGCAAATCCCGCCGGCACAAAAATCAAACGCGAAGGACACGATGTCCCGCAAATCACCCTCGTCAAGAATCCCGACATAGCGGCTACTCTCGGAAACATGAAGACCGGCGCCCAGAAAGTGATAGGCTTTGCCCTCGAAACCGACAATGAAATCGCAAATGCCGCCGACAAGCTCTCGCGCAAGCACCTCGACATGATAGTGCTCAACTCTCTCCGCGACCCCGGATCCGGATTCGGCACCGACACCAACCGCGTCACACTCCTGACACCAAAAGCTAAACCAGTGACTCTCCCGCTGGCCTCCAAAGCCGATGTGGCTATAAAAATTCTTAATGCCATCGTTTCCGATCTTTAACCAATGCGCCTCATTCTCTCTATCCTCACTTATTTCATCGCCGCCGGCATCAGTCTGTCGGCGCAGGAGCTCAATTGTGTAGTTGAAGTCAACTCCGACCGCGTCACCGGCAACGAACAGGTGTTCGAATCTCTCCAAGAGGCGATAAACGAATACATGAACACCACCAAGTTTACGTCCGCACAATTCTCTCCCAACGAAAAAATCGAATGTCGTCTGTTTCTCACAGTCAGCGAATACACTGACGATGTCGTCAAAGGCGACATTCAGGTTCAGTCGATCCGGCCGGTCTACAACAGTTCATATACCACTACACTGCTGAATTTCAAAGACGATAAAATCGAGTTTGAATATCGGCAGAACGAACCTTTGCGATTTTCCGAAACGACGATGGAGAGCAATCTGACTGCCATCCTCAACTACTACGCATATCTTTTCATCGCCCTCGACTTCGATTCATTCTCTCCCCGCGGCGGCGACCCCTATTACGACCGCTTGGCCACTATCGTGCAATTGGCGCAATCATCAGGCGAAGTGGGATGGAAATCGTTTGAAGATAACCGCAACCGTGCCGCCGTACTCTCGGCCCTGACCGATCCGCAGTCTGTGGTATTGCGCGACATGATCTACCAATACCACCGCAAAGGGCTTGACGAAATGTCGGTTAGCCCCGACAAAGGACGCTCGACAATCACTCTGTCGCTCGATGCCCTCCGCAAGGTCTACGAAACATCCCCGATGTCGGTCGGACTTAACATGTGGCGCGATGCCAAACTCGACGAATTGGTCAACATCTACAGCAAAGGCTCGCAGTCTGAACGCGACGATGTCTACAGCCTGCTGATGACTCTCTATCCCACAGAGCAGTCACGTCTGCAAAACATCAAAAACCCGCCGGCGACCCGGTAGTTCCGCCACACAATAGTCAACAAAATGCTTGAAACTCTTCATATTTCCAATTATGCGCTGATCGACAGCATCGACATTGATTTCCGACCCGGATTCAACATTATCACAGGCGAAACCGGCGCGGGCAAATCGATAATTCTTGGAGCGCTCGCACTACTGCTTGGCGGTCGGGCCGACACACGCACCATAACAGACACCTCGAAAAAATCGGTAATCGAAGCTGCTTTCCGGATCGAAGACAACGATGCCATCAAAGCCTACTGCACCGAAAACGACATTGAATGCGACGACACGACTTTCATTATGCGTCGCGAGTTGTCGCCGTCGGGACGATCCCGCGCTTTCATCAACGACTCTCCCGTCAACCTCACCGCCATGCACGATGCGGGTGCGCTCCTCATCGACATCCATTCGCAACATCAGAACCAATTGCTTGCCGGAGCCGATTTTCAGCGGCGTGTCATTGACGCCGTAGCCGGAAACAATGATCTGCTGGCGCGCTACAGTCGGCTGTATGCCGAATTCCGGGAGGCGATGAAAAAGTTCAAAGCCGCAAAAAATGCATTGGCCCGCGACCGCGACAATGCCGACTTCATGGAATTTCAACTCGCCCAGCTCGACAATCTTGATCTCCATGACGACGAGTTGAGCACGCTTGAAGAAGAGCGTGAGGAACTTTCCGAACAGACCGAACTCCGGAGTTATATCATCGAAGCCGCCGACGCGCTCAGCGAAGGCGAAAACAACATTCTCAGCCAACTCTCGAGGGTAAAGGATGCCTGCTCCGAAATCAGTCAGCTCTTCGATAGTAGCGACGACATCATCAATCGTCTTGAAACCGCAAGGGTTGAGCTTTCCGACATTGCCGATACGATATCCGATCTCATGTCAGCGTCGTCGTCGGCATCGCCCGAAGAGCTCGGGCGCATCGAATCGAGGATATCGTCGATCCGCTCGCTGATGCGGAAACACAACGTCGACAGCGACGCCGATCTCATCACACTGCACATGCAATTGCGCCAGCGCCTCGAAAACCTCAGCGAAGCACCCGAAATTCTTGCAGAACTCGAGAAAGAAGCCCGCGCGGCCCGACGCAGAGCCATGGAAACGGCTCGCACTATCTCTGAACGCCGGCGGCAGGCCGCCGAAACATTTGCCCGACAGCTTACCGAAACTGCCGTCCCACTCGGCATGAAAAACCTGCGATGCGTGATTGACGTGCAGACCGCCGAAATGTCGGCGACAGGCATCGACTCCATCGAATTCCGGTTTGCATTCAACAAAAACCAGACTCCGACAGCCATTGCCGGCGCCGCCTCGGGCGGAGAGATCTCACGTCTGATGCTTTCGGTGAAATCAATCGTGGCACAGCTATTTAGTCTGCCTGCCATCATATTCGACGAAATAGACACCGGCGTTTCGGGCGACGTGGCTGCCCGCATTGCCGACATGATGGACCGCATGTCCGGCAAACTGCAGGTGATCACAATCACCCATCTCCCGCAGGTGGCTGCTCGCGGTGCGACACACTTCAAAGTGTTCAAGACCGACGACGAATCGGCGACCCACACTTCTATCGTTCAGCTTTCCGACGATCGGCGCATCGACGAGATCGCACTGATGCTCAGCGGCGATAGTTCCGACGAGGCGGCGCGTGCCAACGCCCGTGCCTTGCTCGCCACGTTCACTCCACAATCCTACAATAACTAATTTACACCACCGTGCAACCCAACGACTATATCTTCGGCCTACGCGCTGTTATGGAGGCTATTGAAGCCGGCAAAGAAATTGACAAACTCCTGATCAGAAAAGATCTTTCGGGGCAGCTCGCCTCAGAACTCATCGAAATGGCACGTGACAACCGCGTGGTTATGCAACGCGTCCCGGTGGAAAAGCTCAACAAGATCACGCGAAAAAATCATCAGGGCGCCATTGCTTTGATGTCGGCTGTGACCTACCACCGGCTCGATCACCTTGTACCGCAGCTGTTTGAAGCCGGCACTCTTCCCTTCGTAGTAGTGCTCGACGGAATCACCGACGTGCGCAATTTCGGAGCCATCGCACGCACTTGCGAGTGCGCCGGAGCCGACGCCATAATCATTCCGACCCACGGAAGCGTGAGTGTTGGCGGCGATGCCGTCAAGACATCCGCAGGAGCACTTCTTCATCTGCCTGTATGCCGGGAGCACTCGGTTCTTTCAGCTGTGAGATTCCTGAAGGACTCGGGATTCAGCGTGGTGGCCGTGTCGGAAAAAGCCGATATCAACTACACGACTGCCGACTACACTTGTCCCACGGCATTGGTGCTCGGAGCCGAAGACACCGGCATCTCCCCCGAGGTGTTGCGGCAGTGCGATCGCTTTGTCAGCATCCCGATGTTTGGTCACATCGGTTCGCTTAACGTATCCGTAGCGGCCGGAATTCTAATTTACGAAGTAGTCCGTCAACGACTACAGGCCAATATGGAAGTGATCTGACCTTCCATCTGCTCCCGTTTCCGTTTTTCCACTGCGGAATGCATCACTCAATGGCGAACTGTTGAATGCCCGACGGCGTTCTATTTTCGTGAAAACCGTTGATGCAATCCGACAGAAACTGAGCGGCGGCCTGCTGCCTGTGCTTCACCTGCTGGTGCTCGCTGGAGCGCTGGCTTTGATCGCATATATCACTTACGACACACTGCGGAATGTTTCGTTTGTCGATTCGCCTGAATTTATTAAGGTGCAGATGTGGATCTGCATTTTCTTTGAAATAGAGATTTTCATTGAATTCCTTCTTTCCTCACGCAAGATTCATTTTCTCTCACGCAATCTGGTTTATATTGTCGTCTGCATCCCGTTCACCGCTGTTTTTCATTTTTTTGACATCGACATGCAGCCCGGCGTTGCCTATGCCTTCCGTTTCCTGCCTATGGTCAGAGCCGCATGCGTGATGGCAATGACATGGGGTATAATGTCTAAAAATTGGATAACCAGCATGTTTGGCGCATACATCATCATGTTGGTGGCCACGCTTTATTTTCTTAGTCTTGCATTTTTCGTTGAGGAAACACCTGTCAATCCCGACGTCTGGAATTATGGACAGGCCCTTTGGTATTCGGTCATGCAGATGACCACATGCGGATCCGACATCACGGCTGTCACGCCTGCCGGCAAAGTGATTGGTGTTGTCCTTTCAGCCGAAGGGCTCGTGCTTTTCCCCGTGTTCACCGTCTATTTCACACACGCTTTCGCCTCTACGCGTAACGACGTCGCGACCGGCAATAAACAGGCCGTTGAAAACGTTGATAATACAACTGAAAAAGCTTAACTTTGTACGATTAATCACATCTCGAATTTCTCCCGCATTTCCTTATGTCACGACTTCTTACGACATTAGCCGCCATCATATTTAGCCTTACTGCCGCATCGGCGGTAAGATTCGGAGGCACAATGCGTCAGCCTGTGTCCGTTGCCGTTGCCGCCTCGACCCGCCTTGACG
>CAJJOX010000072.1 GCA_905193485.1 uncultured Porphyromonadaceae bacterium
AAATTATTTGGCGGTTTATGAAAAACATAGTAGGTTTGTAGTGACCTATCATAAAACAATTACTATTAAGTACAAAATTATTCATAAAACAACTACTTATAAAGAGTCTGACTTTTTCAGACTGTGGTCAGGACTGATGCTCCACACTTTACATTCTTTACTAACAACGTCGATTAAGATAGGTTAGTCACGTTTGAAGCCGGTTGCCGCGCCATCGCAGCCGTTTTCAGCAAAGGGGTTCAGTCAGTACAGCTCTCACCGCATTATCTCCGGTCGCGCGTCAGCTGCGGCCGGAGATTTATTCTCAATCAGATTTTGATATCGTTTTGCAATTAGTCCGATATTGACCCATTTTAACCCTTTCCAAGCCTGCTTTTTTGCAATTAGTCCACTTTTTTGCAATTAGTCCCACAATTAGTCGTTTTTGCTGCTGTCCGCTTTTCTGCAGAAGTTACGGATGTGGTCGGCAATCGGGTCGCGCCACTATTGATTCATTATAAAGAATCATATAAATGAGATAAGAGAACTTCTAAATGAGATTGAGATAGGAATGAGATAAGGAAACGTATAAATGAGGCTTGAGGGTCGTGTCTCGCGACAAGGCCCTCAATAAACATGTTGTAAAGTGTATACAGGGATGTCTTTTAACGTAAGTGTCTACCTCTGCTATACGCATTAGTTCATTTTGCGCTACAAATATATTGTTTAAAAGTAGAAATGGCAAGAAAAATCGTTAAATTTTATGCCATTTTAACGGAGAAAGTAAAATGTCGGCAGGATGATCGGCAGGATGAGTGGTGTGTTTTGGTGAGCAGACGCCATGATGTCAGGTGCGCCTGAAATTAAGGCACAATGCAAAGTCGGTGTAACATGGTTGCGCGGGTATCCGATACCGTTCGTTATCCGGAGGGTAATCAGGATTTTGCTCCGGCGATTGATTGCATCGAAACGAGGCGCGTGTAGTAGCCGTTGAGCTTCATCAGCTGGTCGTGGGTGCCTTGCTCCACAATGCGCCCTTCGTGCATCACGCAGATTGTGGTCGCGTTTTTGATCGTTGACAGTCGGTGGGCGATGACGAGTGTAGTGCGGTCTTTCATCAGACGGTCGAGAGCCTGCTGCACAAGCAGCTCGCTCTCACTGTCGAGAGCCGAGGTGGCTTCGTCGAGTATGAGGATCGGCGGATTTTTCAGGATGGCGCGTGCGATTGAAATCCTTTGGCGTTGTCCGCCCGACAGACGGCATCCGCGGTCGCCGATATTGGTCTGATAACCGTTTTCGCTTGCCATGATGAAATCGTGGGCATTGGCTATGCGGGCGGCCTGCTCGACTTGTTCGGGTGTGGCGTCGGTGACGCCGAATGTGATGTTGTTGTAGAAAGTGTCGTTGAACAGGATGGCTTCCTGGTTGACATTGCCCATCAGCGAGCGGAGATCGTGTACGCGGAGATCGCGCACATCAATGCCGTCGATGGTGATCCGCCCCTTGTCGACATCATAGAAACGGGGCAAAAGATCGGCGAGTGTCGATTTGCCGCTGCCGCTCTGACCGACAAGCGCCACCGTTTCGCCCGGCCGGATTCGAATGTTGATATCGCAGGCCACCGGCACCTCTTTGTCGTAGCCGAAAGTCACATCTTCGTAGACGACTTCGCCGCGGAGGCTGCCGATGTTTTGCGGATGTTCCGGATCGGCGATGGGGTTGACCGCGTTGAGGATTTTGTCGACTCGATCCATCGATGCCAGACCTTTTTGTATGGTGTACATGGCTTTCGAAAGATCTTTGGCCGGATTGATGATGCTGTAGAAGATCACAAGATAGTAGATGAATTCGGGAGCGCTGATGTGTGACGATCCCGAAAGGATCAGCGTGCCGCCGAACCATAACACGATTGCGATGGTGAGTGTGCCCAGAAACTCGCTCATGGGGTGTGCGAGCGACTGACGGCGTGCCACTTTGTTTGACAGTTCGAAGAACCGTTGTGTGCCGCGGTGGAAGCGGTCACACACTTTTTTCTCGGCGTTGAACGCTTTGATGATGCGCAGGCCGCCAAGCGTTTCTTCGATATTGCTCATCAGCGAGCCCCATTGCTCCTGCGTTTCGAGTGAGGCGCGTTTGAGGTGCTTGCCGATGCGACCCATGGCGAAACCGGCAATCGGCAGCAGCACGAGCACGAAGAGGGTGAGTTGCCAGCTCATCACCACCATCATGCTGAGGCAGGCAATGATCATCACCGGATTTTTGAATGCCATGTCGAGCGACGACATGATCGAGTTTTCGATTTCGGCCACATCACCGCTCATGCGTGCCATTACATCACCTTTACGCTCCGATGTGAAGAATCCGATCGGCAGTCGCACGATCTTGTCGTAGACGTGATTTCGTATGTCGCGGACGATGCCCGAGCGCAGCGGTATGATGAAATATGATGCAAGATAGGCGCTTCCGGTCTTGAGAGCCGTGGAAATGACCAGCGTCACTCCAAGCAGCGCCAGCGTCACCGATGACCCCCATGCTTCGATGGCTTCCTGCGTGAAATAGTAGAAGTTGTTGATCAGCACGTCCTTGAAGTTGCCGTCGGCGAGTGACATATAGGTGTAGACGCCGTCGTTGATCTGAAAGAGCATCTCCAGGATCGGCATTATCATGGCAAACGAGAAGAGCGTGAGCACTGCCGACAAGAGGTTGAACAGGATGTTGAGCGCCAGATATTTTTTATATGGCGGCACAAATCGTTTCAGAAGGCTCCAGAGTTGACCCATTGTATAGATGTGTGGTTTTAGGGGTGCGTGATTATGGTATGGCGGATGTTTGGATTGCAAAATTAGCAAAAAATCCCGAAAAGTGTTATCTTTGAGCCATGCATTACTTTATTTCGGCGGGGGAGCCTTCGGGCGATCTCCATGCGGCGGCTCTTATCGAGAGCCTTAAGGCCTGTGACCCGCAGGCCGGATTCACCTTTCTCGGCGGCGATCTGATGTCGGCGGCGGTAGGCTGTGAGCCGGTCATTCACTATAAGCGCATGGCTTTCATGGGCTTCAGTGAAGTGCTTCGCAATCTCCGCACAATTTTTGCCAATTTCGACACTGCGAAGAAAGCGATTGATGCTTCGCGTTGCGATGCACTCATTCTTGTCGACTATCCCGGTTTCAATCTCAAACTGGCCCGTTATGCCCGGAAAGCGGGTGTGCCGGTGTTTTATTATATCGCTCCGAAGGTGTGGGCGTGGAAGGAATGGCGTGTCAGGCAATTGCGCCGTGATGTGCGCCATGTGCTGAGCATATTGCCTTTCGAAGTCGATTACTTTCGCGGCAAGGGAGTGAAAGTCAGCTATGTCGGCAATCCTTCGCGTGAGGAAGTCGACGCCCGGCTGAGTTCGATGCCATCGTTTGATGAATTCATCGGACGGCACGGCCTTGACGGATCGCGGCCGCTGCTGGCGCTTGTGCCCGGAAGTCGGCGTGGCGAGATAAAGAACAATCTTCCGATAATGGATGCCGTGGCACGTCTTCATCCTGAAATGCAGGCTGTCGTAGCCGGAGCGCCGGGAATAGACAGGGCCTATTATGACAGTTTCACGACGCTGCCCGTAATCGAAGGAGATACCTTCGGCTTGATGCGTAACGCTACGGCCGCGCTCGTCACATCAGGAACGGCCACGCTCGAATGTGCGTTGGCCGGCACGCCGCAGGTGGTTTGCTACCGGGCGAACGGCGTCAAGTTCAGCTACAATATCATGAAGCATCTGCTGAAGGTGCGCTATGTGTCGCTTCCGAATCTTATCGCTGATGCTCCTGTCATTCCCGAAATGCTTGTGCATCTGTGTACTGTCGAAGCCGTCAATGACAAACTCACCGATATTCTTCCCGGCGCTCCGGGACGTGATCGGCAGTTGGCCGGCTATGCTGTCATGCGAGAGCGTCTCGGCACCCAGGCCGCGGCTGAAAGCGCCGCCCGAATCATAGTCAACGATCTTAAGAACGAAAATCATGGTGATAACAGAGATTGATCCCCGATATTCAGAGAGGGTCGACAGACTGAAACATAGAGGAAAAATACGCGTGCTTTTCATTTGCCTGGGCAATATCTGCCGCAGCCCTGCGGCGGAGGCTCTTATGCGGGAAGTGGTGGAAGACCATCATGCCGGTGACAGGTGGCTGATCGATTCGGCCGGCCTTGGCGATTGGCATGTCGGAGATCTGCCCGATCCGCGGATGCGTGCCCACGCACGTCAGCGCGGACTGTGTCTTGAACATGTGTGCCGGCAGATACGCGAGTCGGATTTTGATGATTTCGATATCATCATAGGCATGGATGCATCCAACATCTCCCGGTTGGACGATATTGCGCCTACGGTTGAGGCTAAGGAAAAGATTGTTCCTATGGCTGTTTTTTTCGGCGATTATTCTCGATTCGATCATGTGCCCGACCCATATTATGACGGCGCACAGGGCTTCGAAACCGTACTTGATATCCTCACCGACGCCACACGCAATCTCTATGATACATTGTCGGACAAATAGCGCCGCGACTTTTGTGGCATGATATTTGTTATATTCATTGACATTGATAAACAAAAACGATAATAATTATGGAAAAAATCGAACCCGGAAAATATGTAGAACTCGGCTATGATCTCTATCAGATTGATACCGATGGAGAAAAACTTGTGCATCAGACAGATGCCGAAGATCCCGAACGTTTTGTGTTCGGTGTGACGCGTGGCGTTATCGTGCCTCTCGAGAAGGCCATCGAAGGGCTTGAGCCCGGAGCGACGTTTGACGTTACCGTGAAGTCGGCTGAGGCTTTCGGCGCGCATGACCCCGAACAGGTGGCAACCCTGCCGCGTGAGATATTTGAAGTCGACGGCAAGTTTGATGCCGATGTCGTGAAACCCGGAGCCATTCTGCCTATGATGACCGCCGACGGTTATCGCATCAACGGTGTCGTTGAATCGGTCGGCGACAAGGAAGTGAAAATGGATTTCAATCATCCGCTTGCCGGCAAAGATGTGCGGTTTAAGGGAAACATTATCACCGTGCGAGATGCTACTGCCGAGGAACTTAAGCCTCAAAGCGGCTGCGGTTGCGGCTGCGGCGATTGCGGCGATGGTTGCGATTGCGATGGCGAAGGCCACCATTGCGGCGATGACGCTTGCGGCTGCGGCAAGTGACACTCTGACAAATTAAAGAACATAAGGCCTGTTTGCCGGGCCTTCGGATAAATGGCGGCACGCTCACATTCCATCGTGTGACGTGTCGCTCTTTGTCGTGTCGGGGCTATCGTCAGGCGCCGGTACCGCATCGCCATAAAAGAAAACCCCGGCATCACTGCCGGGATTTCGGTGTTGTATGATTCGCTGTTTTTATTGCAGAATGCTTGATGATGTGCCCATTTGTTGCGTGGCTTCATTGCCGCGCTGTATTTTCTTACCGAAACCGAAAGTGTATGTGGCCGATACGAGCACATAGCAATGGTAGCTTGTGTTGTAGAATGTTTTGGTTACATCATAAGCAGCACTTGTAGTTTCAGATGAACCGGCACGCCAGTTCCATCGGAAAGGGTTTGTCAACCGAGCCTGTAGACTCCAAGCCGAATTGCCCCATCCGACAATCGCCGTATATGCACTTTTGTTTTTTACCCAGGCACCGTTGACATATCCGTCGCAGTATTCCTGTGGCGACTGGTATTGCAGGCCGAAGTTCCAACCCCCGAGATAATAAAAAGCCTGGAGATACCAGAGGACACGTTGTCTGGTCCAATCGAAAGGTGTGCCGTTGCGAACAATACGGTGAGCGACTTGTCCGTTTATCATCAGGCTGTTGTTGAGCAGTCTTGCAGTGCCCTGCACACCATAGAGCCAAGACGAATAGGCACCCATCCCTTTCTGTTGTATCGTACGGAGTATGCCGTCAGGCGAGGCCTTGTAGACGTAAGCATAGCGGTCGGTGATGATTGTAGTCTGTCCGAAAGCGGCAAAGTTGAATTTATTGTTCGGCATCATGACATATCGGAGGCTGAGGTCATAGCTCTTATAAGGGCTGATGTCCGGATTGCCGGTGTAGCTGAACAGCGGATTAGACTGTATTATTGCCGTGCTTCTGTAGGATGAGGCCAGCGTCCATGTGGCATGGTGGAAATCGACACTGACGGAATTCCTGTCGTTGAAGGCATATTGCAACGATGCGTCCATCCAGGGCTGCGTGGAATGCTCGGAATTGTTTCCTAATTTTGAATGGTTGTAATTGAATCCTCCGCCGATCAGCCCGTTGAATTTCTCGTTTTTGAAGTTGTAAAATATACCCGGGCCTACGCGATAAGTGGTAAGCCGGTCGATAGCATTGGAGGTGCCGGAATAGAGGGTGCGGTTGGAAAGAAGAGTGCCGTTGAGAATCGCCGTAATGTTGCCCCATTTCCCGAAATCATGCATGAATCGCAGTGAAGCTGTGGCACGGTGCGAATCATCTTTCGCCCCATTGGCAAACGAGGCGCCCGATGCTTCGGAATAAAGAGTGTGCTGATTGGTATGGGAATAGGAATAGTATGGGTTGAAACTTAAGCTGTTGTTGTGTGGCAAGATGAAATTCCAATAGCCCGAATATGTTATGGAATTGGATCGGGAGTTTTTGCTGTCGGTGTAGTCGGTAGCCGGATAGTCGGCAGGTGTATAATGGATAGTCCCGGCTGAAGATTCCTTAGGCGACCTGAAAAAATTGGCGCCGACAGTATTCACCATTGTTATTTTGTCGGTCGCGTATGTGGCCTTGAATGTGGGCCAATATGACTGTTGGCGCACTTTGGCATCAACAGGCTCGGATATCCGCTCGAATGTTTTCATGGAGCCGTCGGCCTGAGGCAGGCGATAGATTTCGGCAATGCCCTGACTCATATGATTATTATGGGAATACCAACTGCCTGCGGCCAGATCGTATGTCATGCGCTTGTATTGGAATTTTGAATACAGGTTGAACTGTCCGGAATTTGATATGAGGAATTCATTGGCGTATGCCTTGACATAGCCTCCATATTCATATTTCTGCATGATGAAGTTGACAACATGCTCGCTGCCTTGAAAACGAGGATCCTGCGGGAAATCATAATATTCCACTTTTTTGACATCCTGCATGTTCATTCCGCTCAGATCCTGTTCAGATGCGGGTACGTAGTCGATGTATAAATCAACTTTCTGCCCTGAGTTGGTTGTAACCGCGTTTCCTGACACAAGACCCAACTGCGGAATGGCCATGTGGTTGAGCAGCTCCGGACCGGTCTGCGCGGCGTTTTTCTGCCGCTTGGTCGGGAGATAGGTCGATACGGTGGCTGAAGTGTGTTGGAGTTGTGCCTCGACAACGACCTCGTCAAGTTTCTGAGTCTTTGTGCTGTCAGGGGCTTCTGTCTGCGCCATGACGGATGACGCTGTCATAGCGCAGACTATTGCGCTCATAATCTTGTATCGCATATGCTTTGCCTGATGTTTCCGGCAAAGTTAGACGTAAATAATGACTTAATTCTCAACAAATGTTGAGAGTGGCGATAACGACGATTATTTTTTGCGTAAACGGCTCAGATGTGTCGGCGTGACGTTGAGCAACGAGGCAATATCTTTAAGCGAAAACAGAGCGAATAGATTCGGGTCGCGGTTTATCAGCTCGTCATAACGTTGCTGCGGAGTCTTGGAATATAAATCGACAAGCCGGTCATAGACGGTGTTGAACACTTCGCGGGTGCTGTTCTCGACAATCTCTTTGACTTTTGAATCTGACTGCATTATCTCCGCAACTACTGACGCCGGCACACAATATATTTCGCATGGGACGGTGGCTATTATCGAACAACGCGATTTCTGCCGATACAGCGAGCCGGGGAAGTCGCAGACAAAATGACCGGCAAATTCAAGGCCGATTACATGGGGAGTGCCGTCGGAGGAAAAGCAGACATATTTCAACGCACCCGAATTTATATAACCGATGTAACGACCGATGGTTCCGGCGGTAAGGAATTCATCACCCCTGTCGTAGTGGCGCAGTTCGCCACTGTTCAGGCACAGGTCGCGCCAGAAGTCGGTGTCGATGTTGTCGATATAAGAGTTGAATTGCGATGGCATCGTCTAAATCGTTTTGTTGATTTATTTTTCTCTCACGGTCGGCGATTCAGTGTTTGCCGGGCCTTCGGATAAAGGGCGGCACACTCATGTCTCATCGTGTGACGTGTCAGTTTGCCGTGTCGGGGCTATCGCCCGGTCGCGACGGTAGAAAAGGGTGCAGAAGTCGGCAAGCCATTGGGTCAGGCCGGCCGGGAGCGTAGCTACGGCGGTGAACAGCAGACGCCAGTGCAGGCCGATATGGCGAAGCCGCATGATGCGCCGGTTCACCTCGGGAAATGTCTTGAGCCAGCGGCGCACATTCTTGTCGCGTCCGCGAAGCATTTTCACTTTGGCACAGAATTTCAGATGATCGAGAAACGGTTCATATTCTTTCTGCATGTCGTGTTCAACCATCCACTGTTCGACGAGCAGCGCTATGGCGAGATGATCTTCAAGCAGTCGTCCGCGGGGACTTCGCGACAAGGAAGCCGATGCCGCATCAGTCACGTAGTGATAGACAGGCGTGTCTGTGAAGCCAACCGACGGTTTCAGAGACATTACGCGGCTCACCACGCCAAGATCTTCCCAACAATCGAGGCCGTCGTAGGGGACGATGTTGTTGTCGTCAAGCAATTTTCGCCGCAATAGCTTGTTGCACAGAGAGAAGCCGAGGGTGTCGACCCGCATGTCGTTGAGCGAGCCGGGCCGGTGGTCGAAGTCGATGATTCTTGTCTTTTTGCCCTCTTCGGCATAATATGGCGCAATGACCACGTCGTGTCGACGGCTATCGGATGCCTTGAGCATGATTTTAAGCGCGTCGCGGTCGAGATAGTCGTCGGCGTCGCATCGCATGACATATTCGCCTGTCGCATGGGCGAATCCCAGCACGGTGGCATGAGCCGATCCGCGCCTTACAGCCGACGATACAAGCCGGTGACGACCCGCGAATTCCGGATTGAGAGCCACGAAGTCCTGGATCACCTCTACTGTGCGGTCGGTGCTTCCGTCATTGACAAAGATATATTCGACCGATGTCAATGACTGGCGGCTCAGCGATCGCAGCGTGCGCTCGATCGTAGTTTCAGCGTTGTGAAACACCACAATGAGGCTTATGTCGGGAATCGCGGGCATTGAAAAGTAATCGTGTTTAAGATTACATCGTCTTATTGCGTGATATTGTTCAGGGCTGCCGGGATAAGTTCGGCGAGTGTCGGATGGATGTGTACCGTGTCGAGGAGCCGGCGTGCTGTCATGGCGTTTTCGATGGCCACGGTGAGTTCCTGCACGAGATCGGCTGCGTGCGCTCCGCAGATGTGGGCGCCGAGCAGTCGTCCAGTCGTGCGTTCCACCACGATTTTAGCCAGACCGTCGGGCTCATCCATGGCCAATGCCTTTCCGTTTGAACGGTAGATGGCTTTGCCTTCCACGGCTTCCAGACCGCGTTCGGCACATTGTCCGGCCGTCAGTCCGACCGATGCGCATTCAGGAATGGTAAACACCGCGGCGGGAATGTTTTCCGTCAGCTTCTGCATTCCCAATGCCACGCGGCCCTGCATGGTTGCCGCATGAGCAAGCATGCACCGTCCGTTGACATCGCCTATGGCATAAATACCTTCTATGTCGGTCGACATATTATCGTCGGTGACTATAAATCCGCGATTTATCCTCACACCGAGCGTTTCGAGCCCGTCGGGCACAACCGCGCGGCGTCCCACGGCCATCATCACTTTCCCGGCGGCAATGCTTTTATCCCGACCTTTGTCATTGTAGCATACCGTTGTGCCGTGGTCGCGAATGGCCGTGACCTGAGCTGACGTGACAATATTGACACCACGACGTTTCATGGTCATGCGCAGGCGTTTGGCTATTTCCGTGTCGAAGCCCGGCAGAATCTCGCGGCAATATTCAAGCACGGTCACCTTTACACCCAATGCGGCATAAATTGAGGCGAATTCCATGCCTATGACTCCGCCGCCGATTATGACAAGATCTGCGGGCAATTCGGTGAGTGCCAACATTTCGTCGCTGTCAGCCGCATCGTCGGCTCCTTCAATGGACAGCGAAGCAGGTCGCGAGCCGGTGGCTATGATTATGCGGGGAGCAGAGTATTCGTC
>CAJJOX010000073.1 GCA_905193485.1 uncultured Porphyromonadaceae bacterium
CGGCAGCTGCCCCCGCTCCCCAAAGGTAAACCGGCAGCAAGAGCCCATTGACATTTTTTGCAAATCGCCACCGATACCGACAGGATCCCGCATAAAGCGAACAATCTCGCGAAAGTTGTTCGCGAGATTGTTGTTGCAAACGGTAGCGCTTTCATGAAATCAGCCCGGCGCCACCGGATATTCTTGCAGGCAAAGCCTGCCGATGATCATTCATAAACGCCGAAGTTGGAGTGAGAGTTGCAATAGGTTATGCGGTTTTGTATCCAGGTTTTAAGCTTATTGTAGTTCTTTCTAAACTCCACGGAGCCTTCAGTCGGACGCCAGCTGACATCATGGTTGGCAGGCCAGAGCACACCATTTTCAATCGCCGACGGCTCGATTGTTGCGGCATATTCTTCCATATAATTTTTGAGCAGCGGATATCCGTTAGTCACGAAATTGTCCCACTTCTCTTTATATATGGCACGGAATTCATTGTTGCTGAAGAGAGCTTTAATAAATGAATAGCCCGATTTGTCACCATTTTGGGCAACCATAGGTCTCGTTGGCGATGCATTTTCACCGCCATCATAGGTAAAGGCCCAGTCGAAATCCCACACGGGTCCGAAATGATATTTCGCTTCAGTTCCCAAAGCCTCCTTATACATATAGAAGCTCTTAGGGTGCTGCATCTCATGATTGGCGGCAAGAGAGTTGACGATAAAGAAGTTGGCAGCCGATTCAAGATCGATGTAATCCTTCAGGCTTCCGTCTGCCGGAGTATTCACAACAGCATCGGCCATCGTTGTGAAATCGGCTTTCCACTGATTGAAATATTCCGTGGCTGTGGTTCCGAGCGCTGTGCTTATCTCATTGAGGTCGGGATCCTTCACCTTCACGGGCAGCTGATTTCCGTTCCATGTATAATAGAAGCAATAGTCCTCATCATAATTGGAGTCGAGTTCAAAGAGCAGTCCGGTGTTTTCGTCTATATCCACACTGCCTCCGCCGATACCGATTTTTTCGGTCATCATATATGCGCCTTTGTAATTGCCGTTAAGATATACCTTCACAGGCACACAATGATTGGCATACGGCATCTCGAGCCAGTTGGCGACCCAGAGAGCGACGGTGTTACGCATAAGGGTGTTGTCAATCCAGTTTGCGATAAGAGCAAACGTTTTTGCCTTCTTCATGCCGCCGAGCGATGCCTTTGAATCCATTTTGAAACGATATGGCTTTTTAGGCATGTTCCACGTCGAATTGCCACGGCCGCGGAACTCCACATGCTGCTCGGGCAGATCGGCAATCATTCCGTTACCGTCAATCCTTAGATTTGCCTGATAGACATAGCTCTTGCCAAGCGACGTGATCAGATCGGTCAGATCGGCATACTGGGGATCCGTCAGTGTCACATACACTTCCGGCAGTCCGGTCGCGCTTACCTGAACGCTATCGATCGCGCTTATCGCAATCTCCGTTGTCGCACCGTCGGTAGTCTTTATCACCACATTGTTAAAGCCTGTGGCCGCCGTGCCGTCCTCATGTGTAAACGACACTATATCGGCAGCCTTGACCGTGGTCATCTTAGTGGCATCGCTGCGATAAACATGAATTTCCTCATTCTGCGCGAAAGCCGTAACTGTCATTGCAGCCGTAGCTGCCAGCATTATTATATTTTTCATTATTTCACAGCAATTTTATACGATTCGTCATTGATTGTCAACACATAGATGCCTCCTCTAAGCAGGGAGCACGGAATCTCGTAGTAACCGCCTGACGCACGGCCGCTCACCAGAATCTTGCCGTCGATCGACACGACATTGACAAGCGCGTCAAACGGAGCGTTGCTGATCACCACATTGTCTGTGCCGACCGTGATCTGCATGGCATTGACATCGATATTGTCTAACCCTGTCCATCCGTTGTCCTTGTCATCGACAGCTGTCTTGTTGTATTTCCAGTTCTGCAAAGCGTCAACAACTGCTTCCACGCTGCCTTTCGCACTCGTCATCTTAACTTTGCCGTCGGCAACATTCACAAGCATGTTGTCCTCAAGCGACACTATGGTCTGGCAGCCGTCTTTATAGTTGAGCATCAAGCTCTTGTAGCCGGTAATGGTTGCTCCGGCGCCCAAACAGACGCACAGCGACAACAACAGTAAGTAAATTTTCTTCATGTAATAATGGGTTGGTATTAATAATTATGGTTTACTTCGGCAGTATTTCAATGGCATTTGGGATTTTCGACCACAAATATACATTTTTTGACATCTCACCCCAAGCACATCGCCAACTTTTTTTGAAATATCTTGAATTTAGCACTATTTTTGTACCTCCATTTCACTCCTGACACATGATTTGCACAGGCATAATTCCTGCTCGTTTCGCTTCTACACGATTTCCCGGAAAGGTCCTCGCCGACATCGGCGGCATCCCGATGATAGAACATGTCTATCGCCATGCCTCCACGGTGGTCGACAATCTCTGGGTGGCCGCCGACGACTTACGCATCATACGTGCCGTCGAGGCTTTCGGGGGACGTGCCGTGCTCACCTCCACCGAAGCCCCCAACGGCACCGCCCGTTGCGCCGAAGCGCTCTCGCTCATACACGACAACGCCGATATCATCGTCAACATACAGGCCGATGAACCGTTCCTCGACCCGGCCGATATCTCCGCCGTCGTCAGATGTTTCGGCGATCCTTCGGTCGACATCGCCACACTCGCCCGCCGCTTTGATCCCGCCGAGGGAATCGACGTGCTGATGTCGCCCGACAATCCTAAAGTAGTGATGGACACCCGCATGAATGCACTCTATTTCAGCCGTGCGGTCATCCCTTTCGTTCGTGGGCTGTCTGCCGCGGAGTGGCCTGACAACGCATCATTCCACCTGCATGTCGGCCTCTACGCGTTCCGGCGAAAACAGCTGCTCGAAATCGCCGGCCTCGGTCCGGCACCTCTTGAGAATGCCGAACGGCTCGAACAGTTGCGGTGGCTGCAAAACGGCTACCGCATCCGCATCGCCATGACCGAAACACGGTCCATAAGTGTCGACACACCCGCCGACCTCCTGCATGCACGCCGTCATGCACTCACACTCTTCAACACCAGACAAGCGCACCAATGAGCACCACTCCCGACAATACGCCACTTGATCAGTCATTCCGCGCAACGCCCCCGCCGGTCGCCGGATTGCCCTCGGTATCCATGCCTGCCATGGAATGCGTCACCCTCCCGTCCGGCATACGCCTCCATACCCTCGCACACCGGTCGGCTCCGGTCATCTACCTGACAGTGCTCACCGAAGGCGGCATCGCCGAAGCATCCTCACCGGCAATCGCCGCGATCACGGCTATAATGCAGCGCGAGGGAAGCCGCGCATTCAACGGCCCGCAGCTGTCGGAAACGCTCGACTTCAACGGAGCCTGGATCAAAAGCGACACCTCGTCCCACCACCGGCGCCACAGCCTCTACTCGCTGTCGTCACGCCTTGAGGAAGTGCTCCCCGCATTCGTCGACATGGTGTTCCACCCCACGTTCCCCGAAACGCCGTTCAGCGTGCGACGTGAATCGCTCGCGAAAAACATCGAGATCTCCGACGACAACGTCAGCTATCTCGCTCGATGCGCTTCCGACCGGCTCATGATGGGCAAATCCCATCCGCTGGCCGCCATCGACACGCCGGACGGCATACGCGCCATCACACGCCGGCAGCTCGAGGATTTTCATTCCGCTTTCTGTCACTCCGAATCCACTTCGGTGTTTGTGTGCGGCGATATCTCCGAAACCGCCATTGACCTCATCATATCGGCCATTGAAAAGGCCGCACCGAAAACCGTCGCACCGCCACTTGACATCATGCCGTTTGATCCGGCCGCTCCCGGCAGCCTGGACTCGATCCTGCGTCCCCCGGCCACCCAGAGCGCCGTGGAGATGACCTTGCCGGCGATTCCTCGCACACATCCCCACTATCTGCCGCTCCATCTGACCGTCTATGCGCTCGGCGGCTACTTCGGCAGCCGGCTCATGCTGAACATCCGCGAGGATAAGGGACTCACCTACGGCATCAGCGCGTCAATGCCGGGTTTTGCCGACGGCGCCTACATTGACATCGCCGCCGAAACCGACAACGCCTACGTCGACCGCCTGATTCATGAAACGCGCCTCGAACTTCGCCGGCTCGTCGACGACCCACCGCAAGGCGATGAGTTGCTGCGACTTAAGCAATCGGCCATTTCCTCTCAAGCCGCTATCACCGACTCGCCGCTGTCCATAGCCGACTATCACATAACAAGCATCACACAAGCTCTCACACCGGGCTATTTCAAAGCCAAACAGCAAGCGATCGTCAGCCTGACTCCCGCCGTCATCTCACACATGGCCTCCACATACCTCACCCCCGAGGCTCTGCGCATCGCCATCGCCGGCAACCCGGCCGCCCACGATGCATAATTCACGGACTGCGAGCCGATTCTAATATTTATGCCGACAAACGCTCACAAATATAAAATCGCAATTGACAATCCCGATTTTTTTTACGAACTTTGCAGCCTAAACCGTAAAAACGTATATTTTTAACCTATAACCACCTATCATACATGAAGAAAAGCGCTTTGCAGATAGCCCGCGCGGCTTATCAACCCAAGCTCCCCATCGACCTTACCGGTGCTGTTTCGGTCGTCGAAGGCAACCCCACGCAATCGGTGGCCGATCAGGAAGAAATCCAGAAACTCTTCCCCAACACCTACGGCCTGCCCGAAATCCGTTTTGAAAAAACCTCCAAAAACCTCTCAGGCAAGCCCCTCAACGTAGGCGTTATCCTCTCCGGAGGTCAGGCACCCGGCGGCCACAACGTTATCTGCGGCCTTTTCGACGGCATCAAGAAAATCAACAAAGAAAGCCGACTCTACGGCTTCCTTATGGGTCCCGGCGGTCTTGTCGACCACAACTATATCGAACTCACCTCATCCATCATCGATGAATACCGCAACACCGGCGGCTTCGACATCATCGGTTCCGGTCGTACCAAGCTCGAAAAACAGGAACAGTTCGACAAAGGCCTCGAGATACTAAAACAGCTCGATATCACCGCTCTCGTCATCATCGGCGGCGACGATTCCAACACCAACGCAGCCGTTCTCGCTGAATACTACAAGAAGATCAACGCCGGCGTACAGGTGATCGGTTGCCCCAAAACAATCGACGGCGACCTCAAAAACGAAGTGATCGAAGCTTCTTTCGGCTTCGACACCGCAACGAAAGTCTACTCCGAGCTGATCGGCAACATCCAGCGCGACTGCTTCTCGGCTAAGAAATACTGGCACTTCATCAAACTCATGGGCCGCTCGGCATCACATATCGCTCTCGAATGCGCCCTCCAGACTCAGCCCAACGTCTGCATCATATCGGAAGAAGTCGAAGCCAAAAACCTCACTCTTCAGGATGTGGTCGACTATATCGCCGACATCGTGGCAAAACGTGCCGCCCAAGGCAACAACTTCGGCACAGTCCTCATTCCCGAAGGCCTGATCGAGTTTATCCCCGCAATGAAAAACCTCATCGCCGAACTCAACGACCTCCTTGCCAAGACACAGGGCTTTACCGAGATGACACCCGCCGCACAGCGCGAATACGTGCTTAAAAACCTCTCGCAGAACAGCGCCACCGTCTACGCTTCGCTCCCCGAAGGCGTAGCCCGTCAGCTCACCCTCGACCGCGACCCCCACGGCAACGTACAGGTATCGCTTATCGAAACCGAAAAGCTGCTCAGCGAAATGGTCGGCAACCGCCTCGCTCAAATGAAAGCCGAAGGCGCATATGTCGGCAAATTCTCCCCGCTGCACCACTTCTTCGGATATGAAGGCCGTTGCGCCGCTCCATCCAACTTCGACGCCGACTACTGCTATGCGCTCGGCTACAATGCGGCAATGCTGATCAACGCCGGCGTTACCGGCTACATGTCGAGCTTGCGCAACCTCACCAAACCCTCCGTGCAATGGCTTGCCGGCGGTATACCCATCTCCATGATGTTCAACATGGAACGCCGTCACGGCGAAATGAAACCGGTGATCCAGAAAGCGCTCGTACGCCTCGAAGGCACACCCTTCCAGCGTTTCGCCGCAAAACGTGCCGACTGGGCGCTCAACACCGAATATGTGTTCCCCGGCCCGATCCAGTATTTCGGTCCCGCTGAAGTGTGCGACCAGCCCACAATGACCCTCAAATACGAACATCTCGACAAATAATCGGGCAACCGGTTTCTGAACATACATCATCAATCCTTTTTTACAGCTTGCATGAGGCTGCGGCTTTTCCTTTCACGGAATCCGCAGCCTCATCTCTCTCCCTCCACATCATTGTCCTTTCCGCAATCAATCCGCAGATGTAACGCTTCGACTACACATAAGTGACATATTGACCACATTTTGCGGAGAGAAAATTGTTGCAGGATTGTTGCAGGATTGACAAACATTAACTAACTTTGCCAGACCGCAACGAAAAAACACATCTTCAAGAATCAAAGACTTAAAATCACGATCATGAACACGGCAAATATCCCACCATTGAAATTTCGCCCGATTCTTAAGTCGGCAATATGGGGCGGAGAAAAAATAGCTCCGTTCAAAGGCATTGTCACCGATCAGAAACAGATTGGTGAAAGCTGGGAAATCTCAGGCGTAAAAGGCAACGAATCAATCGTCGACAACGGCCCCGACAAAGGTCTTACGCTCACTGAAATGATAAAAAAATATGGCGCTGACCTCGTTGGCAAGAAAAACATCGAGCGTTTCGGCACCACATTCCCCCTTCTGATCAAAATCATCGATGCCGCAGGCGATCTGTCGCTTCAGGTACACCCCGACGACGAGCTTGCAAAAAAACGCCACAACTCTCTCGGCAAAACCGAAATGTGGTACATCGTCGACACCGACCCGGGAGCCGACATCCTCTGCGGACTTTCCAAACCGCTTACTCCCGAAGAATATGAAAAAATAGGCTCCGATAGCTCGCTGCTCGACTATGTGGCGCGCCATCCGTCACATCCAGGCGACGTATTCTTCCTCCCGGCCGGTCGCATCCACGGCATAGGCGGAGGCAACCTCCTCGTTGAGGTGCAGGAAACATCCGACATCACCTACCGGATCTACGACTACGGACGCCTTGACGCAAAGACTGGAAAACCACGTCAGCTCCATGTCAAAGAAGCCAAAGATGCCATCGACTACACCGTATATCCCGACTATGTCGGCAACGCCGGTCCCGACGTCGACGGCGTCAGCGATCTCGTCAACTGCAGCCACTTCACCGTCTATCGCATTGCCATCAACGGAGAAAAGACATTCTACACCGAAACAGATGATTCTTTCACAGCCCTTACTTGTATCGAAGGCGAAGTGACAGTGACCGACGACCGCGGCAACACCATCTCTATACACAAAGGCGAAAGCTGCCTCGTGCCGGCCATGGCAAAAACAATAACGCTTAAAGGCAACGCCATCCTTATCGACGCCCTCAACTAATCCCACCCCAGCCAACGGATATCCCTACATAACGCGCTCCGCCACGCAAAAATGGCGGAGCACTTTTTTATGAGACAGACATAATAGAATACACGTAAAATCCATAAAATGAAACGTTTCATCACATCCATCATGGCTGGCTTTCTTTGCTTTGCCGCCGGTCATTCGGAAAATATCGTAATGAAGACTCCGGGATGGTTTACCGACCCTATACGCGCCGGACATCCATTGTTCCCGGACAGTCTTGTCTTATCGACTGATGCGGAAGAACTCGAAATTCCGAGCATAGGCATGCTGGGGCGCTTTGGCGACTACAGCAAGTTTCCGAAACTTCGCAAAATCACGTTCAACGATGTCGATTATATTCCAGGCGGCCTGCTCAGCGGGTTACCGAATCTTGAGGAAGTGGTGTTCAACGGCATGGTCGGCCATTTCGACTGCACGCTTATTTCCGACTGCCCGAAACTTAAATCAATAATCTTCAAAGGGCCGGTTTCCTCAACCGGCGGCCCGGGATTTCTATACAAACTTCCGGGTCTTGAAAGTGTAGTTTTCGAAAGTATCGTCGTAAATCTCGGCATAGAGGTCGATGATCAGGATCTCTGCCCCGGGCTGTCCGGCATAACGAATCACGGCGCGTTTCTTAAGGTTTATAATGACAGCGTGACTCCGGCTGCATCAATCGAACAGCTGAAAGGCAATCCGCGATTGATCGCCGATATGGAACGCATTGCGCGATGGGAGTCGGAAGTGCTGAGAGCCAAGGATCCGAAATGGATGCGCCGATATCAATATGAGGCAGCGAAAACACTCCAACCCATTCTGGCTGCGGCCGGCAGCGCAATGGCGGATAGTCTGAAAGCTTCGATGGAATATGCCTGGAATCTGGGCGACGATGTCAAGACCGAACTTGAAATACTGAAAGAATCGGCGGCCTACGCCCCTGACTCCGCTATGAATATCCGGTTTGAATATGCCACACCCGCCGACAGCCTGCTGACTTTGTCGCGCGAGCGCTTCAATCTCGACAGTATCGCCGGTAACGGCGATGACATAAGCCGAATAAAGAATCTGCTCTACTGGGTTCATGACAATATCCGCCATGACGGCAGCAACGGACTTGCACCCGGAGCACGAAATCTGCGCAACACATACGACAGCGCCCGTCGCGACAGTTGCGGCTACAATTGTCGTGCTCTCGCCATCTGCCTTACAGAAGCTCTTCTTGCCGAAGGCATCCCCGCAAGATACATCACCTGTCTGCCAAAAGCATGGGACACAGACAATGACTGCCATGTGATATGCGTGGCATGGAGCGAATCATTAGGCAAATGGGTGTGGGTTGACCCTACGTTTGCGGCTTTCGTGACCGACGAAAACGGTCTTATGCTCCACCCCGGAGAGGTGAGATACAGGATACAGCACGACTTGCCCGTAGTCTTAAACAAAGATGCCAACTGGAACAACAAATGGCCTGAAACTCAGGATGAATATATCGATTACTATATGGCAAAAAACCTTTATATCCTACAGACCAACACTTTCAATCAGGCCGAGCCGGAAGGTGAAAGCACACACAGACAAGGCCACCACATAGCTCTTGTCCCGCAAGGCATAAGTTATCCGAACTCCAATTATAACACTACCGATGAACAGTGGTTTTGGCAGCCACCGGTGAAATGACGAATCATAACTGCCATACGGGATAGCTGAAAACCTTTGAGCCGTTTCTCCGTTTATGCCGGACCGTCATTGCAATGGCCAGCAGGATACTTGCGACACGCGCTATATTTGAGATCAAGCCACCGGCCGCGACCTCCGTGCCCTCCATTGTAAAAACAAACCATGCCATATTCATCAAAATATGCAGCCCGACAGGAATCCATAGATTGAAATTCCATTCAACATATATCCAACTGAAATATAATGCGCCTATAAACGTCACGCCGAAAGCCGCAAGAGCCGAAACCACATCGTGACCCTGATAAAGATGCTGGCTCCCGAAATAGAGCGCCGGCAATATTACGGCCCAGAAGAATCCCGTTTTTGCATAGCGGAAAAGTAATCCGAACATAAATGCCCGGCACACAAGTTCCTCCGTGAATCCGGCGATAATACATTTATGATATATTTTAAAGAACGATACATCGGCATTGAAACTGCCGAAAATGGGAAATATCAGATAAAGAGGCAGCACACAAAGAAGCGCGATTCCAAAACCTTTTAGAATATTACCATCAAGTCCAAGAAAAGAAAATATTTTTTTCGGTTTAACGGCAACCGCTGTCAGAATAAGCACCGACAGAGTGAGAAGCACCGCTCTTATCGACTGACCCAATATGGTTGTTCTTGAAATATCGAGTAGGTCTATTACTTTGCCTGTATTACGCCAAATGAAGTGGACCACTATACCTGCAAAAATGGCAAATAAAATTTTTGCGGCTTTTGAAGTGAGATTAAGCATGTAACGATAAACAACAATAAATGAACTTTTAGTAGATGACAAAAATTAATTTTTGTCAGTTATATGATTGATTTTTAATTA
>CAJJOX010000074.1 GCA_905193485.1 uncultured Porphyromonadaceae bacterium
TATCATGAGGAAATAACTCCCTCTTCATATTCAAACCACAAACAAGGCGGCCACCTGATAACCGGTGCGCCGCCTTGTTTGGCATTATCTTATGGCTGATCTTAACCTGTTGTTTCGCCTCTTGCTAACTGATTATCGACTCGACGACCGTATTGACAAATTCTTCACGATGCGCCTCACCGCCTCCGGTCGTGTTGGAGCAGTTAAACCAGCGCACGCCGTTCATCCCGACCGCATTCAACACCTGTGGCGTGAAATATCCGTCGATGAATGGCGCGATGACTTCCGTCGGCTCCTCCGACGTCGTTATCAGCGTCGTGCGGTCTATCGAAAGACATGGCATGAGAGCGCCCTCAGGAGTCGTGTCATAAACGATCCCTTTCTGAAACACCTTGTCAATCCATCCTTTAAGCATAGCCGGCATCATGCCCCACCATATGGGAAATATAAACACGATCTGCTCCGTCTGACGCAATGCCTCCTGATAAAGACGCACCTTTTCATCATCGCTCCGTCCGCTTGAATACGCTACTATGGTCGAGCTGTCAAGCACCGGGTCGAAGCCCTCGCCGTAAAGATTGACCACATTATATTCCCGGCCTTCACCTGTGAGGCGGTCGGTAATGCTCTGTAATATCGAGTGATTGAAACTCTTATTGCTGGGGTGACAGTAAACGATGGTAATCATTGCAAAATACATTTTTTCATATTCATACTCATACTTTAAACGCCGGGGGTGCGATAATGTTCGCGCCCCCGGCTGAAAAAGCTGTATATGTTTATACTGTCTGTGTCCTTACGGTTTCCATCGCGATGCGATCTCGTCGATAGAGATTCCGAGCATGCGCATCTCGTCAAACAAAGCCGGAAGCGTTTCATCGAAAAATTCCTGCCGTCTGGTGTCATTGACCATCCGGGGCGCATCGGCGGAGATGTAGAATCCCATGCCTCGCCGCGGATAGATGATATCGTGTGCCTGCAAAAAATCAAACGCTTTCAGCACGGTGTGCGTATTCACCTGCATTTTCAGTGCCAGTTCCCGCACCGACGGCGTTTTCTCTTCCGGCGCCCACGCACCGGAAAGAATACAGCCGAAACAATAGTCGATGATCTGGCGATATATGGGTTTGTTGTCTTTAAAATCCATTCAGTGAGTCAAATTGTTTTTTATTCTGTGCATCGCGTTACTACATCTGAATCTTTTTAAACGACCGCACGGTGAGAAAAACCATCAGCACCGAGTAGGCGACGCTGAGCCAATAGAATGATTCGATCGAATTGCCGATTCCGAGCCTGTCAATCACCTCACTGCCGCTCAGACCGGATAACGATTCCACATTGGCATAAGCCTCCGACGCCAATACCACTATAAATATGATGCCGATCACCAATCCCCAGGCTATGGTGGCGACAAGACTCCACACAGCCGATTTAACGAATGTGGATTTCGCCGAACGGCATG
Organism: uncultured Porphyromonadaceae bacterium; assembly: GCA_905193485.1. Classification (GTDB taxonomy): domain Bacteria; phylum Bacteroidota; class Bacteroidia; order Bacteroidales; family Muribaculaceae; genus Paramuribaculum. The sequence goes on from CAJJOX010000074.1 coordinate 1,463, forward strand.
CGAAATACATGCATGTCGTAACCGAAAAATACACGTCAAAGCTATTGAGGCCAATCTCTTTCCCGGCTATAACGATATTGTTGTCGCCGACTTCGAACAACGGCAACGGACAGCCGTCTATCAACGAGGCCGCATAATCCACAATCATCTGCGGCACAAAAAGCAGCAACGGCACTATCGCCAGGCTGTAGACCACCACAAACAATGCTTTTTCGCTCCATAGTGCGGGAAGCATGGTCTCACACTGGCGGTTCGGACCCGCAAATTTCCCGGATGCCCACCAGAACATCAACGTGATGCCCAGAAGCATAAAACCGGTAATCATACTCTTTAATATGAAACTGTCGGGCATCAGATTGATCCACAACGAGAAGGCGAACGCGACTATCGGGAAAAATATGATCTGCGAACGCAGCATGGGATAGAAAAAGCGGGCGACCATGGCCACGCGACGCCATGAAAAACGGTTTATTGTCAGGTTTGTGTCGTTCATTGTTTTTCGGTGTTTAGGTGCGACAATATTTTATCGGCGGCTGCGCTCTGCAACGCGCCATAAAACAGCACGAAATCGAGATCTGTCGACAGCGTGCCGTCGTTGGGTACGATGGCATTGAAACGCCCGCACATCTGCTGCATGAAAAGAGCGTCCGGCACAGGCGTCGTTTCGGAAACGAAAGCGAGGCGCTCGGTGATTTTCCATACGGGCATCGAGAGGATCAGACGTCCTTCGCGGAGCAATATCACATTGTCCACCACATTCTGAAAATCATAGACGGTGTGTGTCGACACGATCACGGTCTGCTCATCGGTCATCGTTTCATAAAGCATTGTCAGAAATTCACAACGCGAGGTGATATCGAGGCCGTTGGCAGGCTCATCGAGCAGGAGCACCCGCGGCCTCAGCGACAATACATATGCCAGCTGGGCTTTCTTGCGCGTGCCGAGTGAATAGCGGTCTATCTGTTCGTTGTCTTTAAGGCCGAACCGCTGCAGATTGCTCTGAAGAAGCGCTTCATCGAAATTCGGATAGAATGGCGCGTGATATTTTACCATCTGACGGATGGTGCCGTAGGGAAATTTCATGTCGTCACCAAGCAGAAACACTTCGCCTGTCAGCGACGGAAGCCGCTTCGAGGTCGCCGTGCCGTCGATTTCGCAGGCCGTGGCGGGCACGGCGAGTCGCAGACCGGCAATCAGGTGCAGCAGTGTCGTTTTGCCCGAACCGTTGGCGCCCAGAAGCAGATGAAATCCCGGGGCTATCTGCGAGGTCACATTGTAAAGAGCCTGTTGTCCGGAAGGATACCGATAAGACAGGTCGTTGAGGTTGATCATATCGTTTTGTGGTTTATTGTTATTTGAATGCTGAATAATCTCTCATATCAGTTGACTGGCTCGACATTGTATCCTGCTCCCCGCAGAAGAGAGATGAGCCCGTCGGCACCGGGCAAATGTCCGGCTCCGCATACAACCAGCACCGAGGTCGTCGGAATAAATCCGAGAAGAAAATCCACCCATGCCTCATTGCGTTCCTTCAACAGGCGATCGTTTGCATTTTCAAGCAGTCCGCCGTTTTCCGAATCACTTATCATTTCATATAGTCTGTCGATATCGCCGGCTTTATATGCGTCATACATCTCTCTCAGGATCGTTGTGGATGACCCGTTCATTCTTACTAATTCAAGCAGATCGGCCGCTTGCTGCGATATCGGTGTGGAATAAAGCAGATCAATCTGTTTCTGCAACGACTCAAGACCGCCGACATACTTGCCGGCGTCTACCGCACGGCTAAGCAGATATTCATCAAGCGTTTCCCCGATTTTATATCCGGGCACGCTTTTCTTTGCCAGAATTCCGAGCATTGCTGAGGAAAGTGCTACCGGCTTATAGCCGTCAGCGCTTGATGTGAAATCCATCGTGACGCCGGCAAGATCCGAAAACACCGAATTAATCTCTTGAAGCTCCGCCTCGGTAAACACCTTTCCGAGCGTACTGTCGGCCGGCGCTATGAATGTCTGCGCAATCTTCAGCGGCGCCGAATGCAATTCACTGAGAGCCAACTCGCCATACACAGCCTCGACACTCGCCATGGCTTCATCAAGTCCGGCGACACTGTCGACTATGGAAACGGGGGCGACATGGAATGTTCCGAAAATATAAGACGGCTTCGACAAACCGTTGCCTGTCACTTTCCAGAGCAATTGCGCGTTGCACTGCATCACAGCTGCAACGGCAAGCATAAGCACTAATGTGATCTTTTTCATTGAAACGGGTTACAATAGAAATGATGGATATGGTTTATTGTAGTGTTGTAGTTATGTACAACACCGCAAAGGTACACACTTTTTCCTACCTGCAAAATTTTTTTCAAACTTTTTTTCAAAATTTTTCCACTGAAAGATTCCAATAAGAAGTGCAACGGCGTTTCACAGCACACCTTTTAATTTTCTCACGCTCCACCGGGCTGCCCGGCGTTTCCCGCTCCGGATCACATATCCGCAGGCAGAAGCGAGATCAGATAGACGCGTGCCGCGTTCCAGGGCACAATCACATCGTTGCTTCCGGGAAGCAGCGGCAGCGGCACCTCGTTGTGGTCGACACGAACATAATACCGTCCGCTGTCGGAGCGGAATAGTATCAGCCGTAGATTGGCGGCCATGGGCACCACATTGAAGTCCATCCAGTTGAGCGCAACGCTCTCGTAGTTGTGAGTGAGATAATAGCATCCACGCAGCCGCATGAGCGACAGAAGCGGCATGAGCGTTTCGGCATGGCCGAAACGCAGATTGACGGTTGCCACCGACTCATCGCCGGCTATGAATCGGTCGGTAGTGACTATGAGATTGTCAAGCAACGGTGCCGCCACATCGGCCGGCGTCGATGAAAGAGTAGTGGAGGTGCGGTCAACATATTGCTTGAGATTGAATGCCGCCCACAATGAATTGTATTCCTCGGGAGAGAACCATTCCGATATCCCGACCGCCATTCCCATCGCCTCAAGTCCCGCCAGCATCGAATATTCGTCAAGAGCCAATGCTACAGAATCGGAGCCGAAAACATAATCCCGACCGAGCACGCGGCGCAGCGGTTCCATTGTCACCGTCCGTCGCATCATCGAATCGAGAAGTCCGGTATAGGCCGCCGACCTGACGGTCGTTTTATATTTTTTGCTGTCGAAAAAACGCAACAGCCCGTTGAGTGACGGACCGGATTTAGTAGCTATCTCCACTTTCGGGCAACATTGCGAAATCTCATGACAAAACTCATACATGCTCATCACACATCGCGGAACATAGCTGCTTGCAGCCTCGACACGTCCCTTCTCAAAAAGCTCAGGAAACTCGGCATACATTCTTGCAGCTATGCCACGCTGCTCATACACGCCTGTCGAATCAAGCTCGCCCCACCTGCCGTCAACGGCTGCGGTGACGCGTCCGGCAAGCCATTGCAGTCGTCGCCCGGCCGGAGTGATGGTTCCGGCCGAAGCCGCACGGTCCAGAGCCTTGACCACAGCATTGAGATGCGACGGCGACGCCGGATAGCGTGCGCCGTGGCGTCCGACATGATTAATCATCACAGGCGTGAGCGAATCAGGATAAACGGCAGTGCGGTGAGGAACGGGATAAAGCGCGGCACTCCCGCGGCAATCTTCCCATGGATAATTGGTGGCAAACGGGTTGACCGCCGTCACCTCTACAGCCGGAATCATAACGGTCAAGACTGCAAATAAACCTCTGACAAGCGACTTCATTACAAACTTTTTTGTTAATTTTGCGAGAGCGTGCCCACACTTCGGGCGTGCCGCTCCAATGGAATTGAAATCAATCAACCGATATCGATATGGACCGGATAGACCGATATATAAAGGAAAACAAACTCGACGAAGCGATGGTTTTGCTCAACGATATCCTTGCCGCCGACCCCGACAACGCCGAAGCCCTTTTCCGTCGCGGCAAAATATACTGGCGCCTTGGAAAACGCGCCAAAGCCACCTCCGACTATGCGGCTGCCGCGGCTGCCGATCCCGACAGTCCGGCCGTACAGGCGCTTGAGCAAGCCCGCGATATCGAAAATTTCTTCAATCCCGACCTTCTCAATCCCTGACCCGTTTTTTCATCCACCGGCCATTAACGGGTTTTCAGGCTGTAAGCATCACCGTGTGACGGAGATTCCATCCCTGCGTGCCGTTACGAAGATCTATCGTGGTGATTCCCTTAAACAGGCGTCCCACCGAGGCCACCACATCGCCAAACGAAGTGATGCCGCTTAGCCTGAGTGTCGTCATCACCTGCCCGCGCTGACGGACGGTTGCGAAAATAACATCTGAAGAAAGAATAGTTGCCATGATTCAATGCAGTGTTGGCTTGTTGATTACACTGCAAAGTTATGCGGCATCCGTGCACAATCATTGCACACGAATGTTAATTCATCGCAAAACAGACTGATACTCAGAGCAACTCGAGCACATCGCCGGCCGTAGCCGTCGGGGGCAGCATCAGGGTGTCATTGAACCGCCGCAACCACGTAAGCTGTTTTTTTGCATACACCCGCGTGTTTTTCTGAATACGCGCTATAGCGGTGTCACGATCCATCGTACCGTCGATCATGGCGAACATCTCTTTGAGTCCCACGGTATTGAGCGAATTGAGATTGCGGAGATGATACACACTCCGCGCCTCCTCCTCGAGTCCGTTGGCGACCATCTGCATCACACGGCGGTTGATACGGTCGAAAAGCGCCTCCCGGGGATAGTCGACCGCCACTTTCACCACACGGAATGGCCGCTCTTTCACCCTGCCGGTGCATAACGACGAATAAGGCACACCGGCCTCGATCGAAATCTCCAGAGCATGGATCATGCGTTTGTGATTGTTGAGATCAATACGGGCATATGTCACCGGATCGACACTCTCGAGCTCTTTTCGCAAGCGATCGATGCCATGCTCACTATATATATTATATGTGTGGCGGCGCACCTCCTCGCTCACCGTCGGAAACTCATCGATGCCGCGGGTCACCGCATCGACATACATCATCGAGCCGCCGCACATCACCGCATATCGGTTTTCATTCCACAACCGTGGCAGCAGAGCCATCACATCGGTTTCAAACTGTGCGGCGCTGTAATATTCATCCAGACCGAGGATGCCCACGAAATGATGGGGCACTTCTGCCAGTTGCCGGGACGAAGGTGCGGCCGTGGCGATGGGAATGCCGCGGTAGATCTGGCGTGAATCAGCCGAAATGATGTGACAGCCAAGCCGCGATGCCACATCAATGGCAAGCGACGTCTTCCCGGAAGCAGTGGCGCCGGTGATGACGATGAGCGTCGGACGCTCCATCAGCGCTCCGCTACAAGCCGCGCAATCTCGACGATTACCTCTGTGGCTTTTTCCATCGATGGAATGGGTACGAACTCATATCGTCCGTGGAAATTCAGTCCGCCCGCGAAGATGTTGGGACAAGGCAGACCCATGAACGAAAGCTGTGCACCGTCTGTGCCACCGCGGATCGGCACCACTTTAGGCACGACGTCGACATTTTCCATCGCTTTTATGGCTATGTCGACTATGTGTTTGACCGGCTCGATTTTCTCGCGCATGTTGTAGTATTGGTCGGAAATCTCAAGCGATGCCACACCCGGAAACTCGTTGTTGATCTTTCGGGTGAGATGCTCGAATTCCTTTTTACGGCGCTCGAAGCGATCACGGTCGTGATCACGGATAATGTAGGTGAGCACGGTTTTCTCGACCGTGCCCTCAATCGACACGAGATGATAGAAACCTTCATAGCCTTCGGTGTGTTCGGGTGTTTCCCAGCGCGGCAGCATGATGACAAACTGGTTTGCGATACGTATCGAATTGATCATCTTGTGCTTGGCATATCCGGGATGCACATTCCGGCCGTTGAATGTCACCTTGGCCACAGCGGCGTTGAAGTTTTCATATTCGAGCTCGCCGATCTCACCGCCGTCCATGGTATATGCCCAGTCGGCGGCAAAGCGTTTCACGTCAAATTTATGAGCGCCCTTGCCAATCTCCTCGTCGGGATTGAAAGCGATGCGGATGTCGCCGTGTCTGATTTCGGGATGGTGTATCAGATAGTCGACGGCAGTGATGATTTCGGCGATGCCGGCCTTGTCGTCGGCGCCGAGCAGCGTGTTGCCGTCGGTCACAATCAGATCCTGACCTATATAATTGTCGAGTTCGGGGAATTCAGATGGCGAAAGCACGATGCGCTTTTCGGCATTCAGCGTGATGTCGCCGCCCGGATAGGATTCGACTATGCGGGGCGAGACATGACGGCCGCTCATGTCGGGAGATGTATCAAGATGAGCGATGAACCCGACAGTGGGCACGTTATTGCGGTCTGTATTACCGGGAAGCGTAGCCATAAGATAGCCGTTATCGTCGAGAGTCACATCTTTCAGCCCCATGTCGTTGAGCTCTTTTTCAAGATGGCGGGCAAAAATCATCTGCCCGGGAGTGGATGGGGTGAGATTTGTGAGTTCGTCGCTCTGGGTGTCAAACTTCACATACTGAAGAAAACGGTCAACTACCTTCATAGCTTTTTGTTGTGTTAGAAATTACCTTAAAAGTGCCTGAACGAGCCTTGCAGACTCATCCATCTGCAAAATTAATAAAACAACGGCTAATAACAGCACACCGCGACCGATAAATTCCGATAATTTGCCGCGAATTAGTAAATTTGCACCTATGATCACACTTTTGATGCTATCACAGGTCGAAATCTATGTGCTTGCGGCCGTCGGAGCCGCCGCCATCATAGCATTGTGCGTCAAGCCATCCTCGCGTGGTGAGGCGCGCCAGCATCTGCTTGGCGGCATGCTCTGTTTCGCCGACAGCGCCGGCGCCTCCGAGGCCGCCATAGATATCGAATGCCTCGACGACGGAAACGTGCTGCTGACGCGGCGCGGACTGCCGCATCTAACCGATGCCGGCGCCGTCAGCCTCGCCATAACCGTCATCGGCTTCGACATCACCATTGAAGAACGCATCACCGACACGCCGGGCGGCAATCCGGTCAACACGGCGCTCTTCACTCTCGACTTCCTCGGATGCGAACGCTACCATCTGCGCTACACCAGCGACTTCACCGCCACCGCCACATCGATGAACCTCTCCAACCGGCCCGGCATGCATATCACCCGGCCGCTCACCATCGCATCATGAACCGTCTGCTGCATACTTGCATTTTTTTTGCTACCTTTGCAGCGACTACAAAACGGATATCGTTATGAGCAATCATGTGACAATACTGGGAATCGAATCGTCGTGCGACGACACATCGGCAGCCGTGATCCGCGACGGTCTCCTGCTGAGCAACGTCATAGCCTCGCAAAGCGTTCACGAAGAATATGGCGGCGTAGTGCCTGAACTGGCTTCCCGTGCGCATCAGCAAAACATCGTGCCTGTGGTGAAGGCCGCGCTTGACCGTGCCGGCATCGACAAACACGAACTTTCGGCCATCGCCTTCACCCGCGGACCGGGACTTCTCGGGTCGCTGCTTGTCGGCACATCGTTTGCCAAGGGTCTGTCGCTCGGGCTGCGCTGTCCGATCGTCGACGTCAACCATCTCCACGGCCACGTGCTGTCGCATTTCATACGCCGTCAGCCCGACGACGAGGTTCCGTCCTATCCGTTTCTGACGCTTCTCATCTCGGGCGGCAACAGCCAGCTGATACTCGTGCGCGCCTATAACGACATGCAGATTCTGGGAGCCACGATCGACGATGCCGCCGGCGAAGCCTTCGACAAATGCGCCAAAACCATGGGGCTCCCCTACCCCGGCGGCCCTCTCATCGACCGTCTGGCCAAAGAGGGAGATCCCTACCGCTTCCGTTTTGCCAAACCGCACATCGAAGGACTCGACTACAGTTTTTCAGGACTGAAGACCAGTTTTCTCTACACCCTCCGCGACGCGGTCAAGAACGATCCCGGATTCATCGAAGCCAACCGCGCCGATCTTGCGGCATCGCTTCAGCGCACCATCATCGAGATATTGCTTGACAAACTCGACAAGGCAGTGCGCCAGACAGGTGTCAGCACCGTGGCCATAGGCGGTGGTGTATCGGCCAACTCCGGTGTGCGTCAGGCCGTGGCCGACTATTGCGCGTCCCATTCACTGAAAGCTTTCATTCCCGAACGCGCTTTCACCACCGACAATGCCGCCATGGTGGCGATTGCAGGCTATTTCAAGTATCTCGACAAACAGTTCTGTCCTTACGACCTCGCGCCGTATGCGAGGGTTGAAATATGAATCTCTCGATAATCATAATCGGTGATGAAATTCTTTTGGGAGGCGTCACCGATACCAATTCGGGGCTGATAGCCCGCAAGTTCACTGCCGACGGCTGGAATGTGCGCCGGATACGCACGGTGTCGGACAAAGCGGACGATATTGAAGCCGCAATACGTGAGTCGCTTGCTGAAAGCGAACTGATAATAACGACGGGCGGCCTC
>CAJJOX010000075.1 GCA_905193485.1 uncultured Porphyromonadaceae bacterium
GTGGTGGCGAGGGGGGGGGGGGGGCGGGCGGAGTTTCTGACCTCTCCGCTTCAGCAGCCACTCGCCGGTCTGCCGGAGCATTCGAATTGGGCTGTGCCGTGTCGCGTTTCGGATAGTTGGGCGTGTCGAGAGTCGATATCTCCTCGCTGGCCGTATTAAGCAGATCGACCATTGCCTCGGGAACGATCATCACATCCTCCGGCGATGTTGGCCGCAAATCGCCATACCATCTGAATTTAGGCAGGAAATAGGCGTTGCGCTTGGCCAGATAGAGCGGCGTGACCGTCGAGGTGGTTTCCGGCCAGAAATGAATGCTCTCTATCGATTGGCCTTTGAAATAGGAGTCCATGAAGCTGCTCTCGACAAATGCATATTTATTATATGTCGAATCCGACTCCATCGGGAAAACGATAAGCTGCACGCTTCCTTCAGCATACATCCGCTCGATTGTCGAATCGGCGAACCACGCCGTGAGGTCATCGCCCGAGAGCTGATTGTAGCAGTCTTCGGCTATATGCTCGGCCATGACGCCGGTCAAAGGCAGACGCGCCCAGTCGACCGTAGAGTCAGCGAGATGAACGTTGATTTGATTGCCGAATATCTGTCTTTCGCCGCTCCACACGATAGGATGACGATACATCCACATCAGCGAATCACGCTCGGTGAGGCTGAGTGAATCGCATAATCCCTGCAAATCAAATCGATAAAATCGCACCTTATGGAACACGTTGGTTACTTTGGTCGAATCGGACGGATCAATATAGGCCGTGATGGTATCGCCATGCAGATATAGGGTGTCGCCTTTGGAATATTCCTTGGCAAGCGCGCGTCCTGTCACAAAAGCACTGTCGCGCACCTCGTCATAGAAGCCGTAATCGCCGTGAAGCGAACTTTGCCTCGCCGAATCAGTCAGCACCATACTGCCGAAGGCTTCGCCATACTGCCGGGCACGGTCATAGAAAAGCGTATCGCCGGTGAGAGTGTTACCGCGCCGGGTATGGACGGTGGAGCGCTCATACAGGTCGGCCACGCCACTGTCGGTGTTATAGGTTCCCGATGAAGTGTAGATAGTTCCGTCGTTGTTGATGATCTCGCTTGGGCTCACGAGTTCGGCGACATGAGTTGCAGTATTGTATTCAAGCGAATCGGTGTTGATGTAAAGCACGTCGTTCGGACGGCGGCTTGTCAGATGCACGTCGATATTGAAATAGGCATCCTTTGTGCGGGGATAATACTCTCCTTCCCACGACGTGAGCACATTGGTTCGGTCGCTCAGCTCGCCGCCAACATCGTAAAAGCCTATTTCGTTAAGCATGTCATAATGAAACACATCGGTGGTAAGCGTGACATCACGGTTTTTTAAACGCACTTTTTTACCTGCGTCAGCATACAGAACCGCTTCTTCATCAATGCCGTCATAGTCGAGATAGTCGGCATAGACAAAAAGAGTGTCACCCTGTTCCATGCGCACGTTGCCGAATGCCTCGAACGAGTTGGTGGCCTCGTAGACATATGCGCTGTCGCAATACATATGCATTCCACCTTTGCGCAGCTTCACGTTGCCGTTCAGCACCTGATACTGCTCCTCATGTGGATTCATGGGATTTTCCTCGTAATGGAGTCTGTCGGCATATTCAAGAAACACCTTATCCGACTGCGAATGATCGGTGGTGGGAATTGTAGGCTTGATCACCTTGGTTTCCGCAGAGCCTCGGTTCGGTGCGCGTTTGGCCTTGGGGGTCTGTGTCACCGCGAATATCAGCGACGGCAGACACAGCAGCATCACACACGCCACAGCTGTCAGATGCGGTTTGCGGTTGGTTCCATGGCTTTGCTTTTTCACGCTACGCATATCGTTGGGCAGATGTTAACTAATTTGCGCGTCCTTTACGTTTCGCCATCACGGTTTTTGACATGAGATGCCTCAGGCTTCATTTGGCTGCCGCGCTCTCTTTGATCCAGCCGGCATGACGGAAATCGCAGTTACGCCATCCGGGCTCGATGCGCACATAAGTGTCACGGATTTTGTTTTCGAGCCAACGTTTCAGCAACGCTTCACGTTCGGCATTTTCATACATCTCCTTCACAAGCTGATAGTCATCTGCCACATTGGCTTTGTGCCCGGGTATGCGGCGCGTGAGCTTCACCATGGCGACTACCTCGCGGTTGAGCTTCGGATCGATCATGATGAATGGAGCCGAAACCTCGCCTTCGGAAAGCTCGTTTACGGCCTTGGCCACCTCTTGCGGCAGCTCCGACATCTCGAATTGCGGAGTGCCGTCCTGCTGATTGACCATCACGCCGCGGTTGTTGCGGGTGTCTTTGTCCTGTGAAAGATAGGCCACTGCTTCCTCAAACGTAAATTTCTTGTTGACGACCATGTCCTGCCGCACCGAGTCGAGCCGGTTGACCGCATCGACGAGATCATTGTCCGACACTCGCGGACGTAGAAGAATGTGGCGGGTGTTGATGCGGTCGCCGCGTTTCTCGATAAGCTGGATAATGTGAAAGCCATACTGACTTTCGACAATCTTCGACACTTTCTTGGGATCGTTCAGGTTAAACGCCACGGCGGCATATTCCGGATCAAGATGTCCGCGGCCCATGAATCCGATCTCACCGCCGCGCATGCCGCTCTCCTTATCTTCGGAATAAAGGATCGCAAGAGTCGAAAACTCGCTCTCTCCACGGTTCACTCTGTCGGCATAGTCGCGGAGGCGTGCCTTGACATCCTCGATCTCCTGACGCGGTATCACCGGATTAAGTGTCAGTATCTGCACTTCGACCTGCAGCGGCACGAAAGGAATGCTGTCCTTAGGCATGGCGTCGAAGTAGCGGCGCACATCCGATGGCGTGGCCTTGATGTCCTTGGTAAGGGCCTGCTGGACACTGCGCACACGATATGAGTTACGCACCATATCAATCATCGATTCGCGCATCTCGGGCATCGATTTGCGGAAATACTGTTCCATTTTCTCACGTGATCCAAGCTGGGATATATAAAAGTTGAGTCGGGAATCCACCTCGGCCATCACTGAAGCGTCGGGCACGGTGATGGTGTCGATATCGGCCTGATGGAGATAGAGTTTCTCGATGGCCATCTGTTCGGGTATGAGGCAGTAAGGGTCACCGTTGATGGCCACACGTTCATATTGCATGTTGTTGTACTGCTCTTCGATTTCCGACTTCCATATCGGCTGATCGCCGACAACCCACGCCACCTCTTCAGCTATGTTGTTTTGAGAAGCGGCTGCCAGCGCCGTAAGGGCATAGAGCGCCGCCATTGCATATCGGAGTATTTTCACGTCGTTTCTGGTGCTAATTGATTCATTTTTGGTTTATCTCGCCAAAATTACTAATTTTTGCCCATTCACGCATCATTCAGTCTGCCAAAATGACAATAGCCCGCTACGAATCGCGGGCTGTTAACAATATTTTTCACAAACGATCAGTTGTTGTCTGCCAAATGAGCAAGTCGATCGCGCCAGACGGTCACGGGATATGTGTCGTGGAGTTCCCTGAGCCATTCCTTTTCGAGCTGCTGCTGATAATCAATGCTCACGGCGCCGCGCACATCTGTCGCTGTTTCGGGCTGATCCACGACGGCACCACGCCATCCGCGCCATCTTGTCCAACGGCCGGATGCTTCGGGAATGTCACCGCCGAAAGCCACATTGTCAACGATGGCATTGCTGCCTCTACCGGCTATCACTCTGTCGATTCTGACATTGTTGCTGAATTTTTTGCGTAGTTCGGTCGACAGAAGATTGTCGGCGACATTGAGTGTTTCGAGATAGGCCACCGCCTCATCGGCGATAGAATCGTTTATAGCGCTGACTACGAATCCGCGATAGTGCGGCGCGTCCCATCGATAATTGTCGCGGTGCTGGCGGAAATATGCCTCAAGTCCTTCAGCGTCGGTGTTGGCACGATCCCACACCTGCCGGTTACTGATTTCATAGAGCAGCATACCGTCTGAATATTCATTCAGCAGATTGCTGTAGTCGGCTTCACGGTCCGGAAGAGTGGCCACAAATTGTGTGCGCACGCGGCTCAGCATCATTCCTTCGGCATTTTTATTGTATCGGTCTATTATCTCTGTCACCCCCGAGTTTTCATAACCGACAAGGCTCTTCAGCACGTCGGCGGCACTGACTTTACTCTTGCCGATGCTGAAGGCCGGCGATTTGACAGCCGTGATCTCGGCACGGCAGGCATCAGACAGGCCTCCGTGTCTATTGACGATCTCAGCTACTGTCGCCAGGGTCTTGCGGTTGAGTTTGGCTCCGATAACGCGACCATAGCGCTCGAGCGTGCGGCGTACGACAAGTTCGCCGCGATAGTCGCCGTCAAGAATTTTTTCAATCAGCGGACGCACGGAATCTATGGGAGGCGTCGGACGTGATGCCTCACGCAACAATATATGATAGCCGGCCGAAGTGAGCACTGGTTCCGAAAGCTGACCGTCGGAAAGCGCGTATGCGGCGGCTTCAAATTCGGGTATCATTCGTCCCACGCCAAACCATGGGAGCTGTCCGCCGTTTGTGCGTCCCGACGGGTCATGAGTTTCACGGCCGGCCATATCGACAAAATCGGCGCCTTCGGAAAGAAGACGATATATAGAGTCAATCTGAGCCTTTGCTACTGCAAGGTCGCCGCCTACAGGCTGCTTGAGTATGTGGCGCACACGCAGTTCGCCGGGATCAGCCTCGCGCGCCTCGACTTTTAGAAAATGCACGCCGAAACGTGTCTGAAAAACAGATGAAAAGCCACCGACGGGAGTGGTATATGCCGCATCTTCAAACTGGTACGGGTATAAAGTGCCGGTAAACCTGAGCAGACCACCGGTGACAGAGGCGGCGGGATCAACACTGTAAGACCGCACCATCTGCTCGAAATCGGCTCCGGCAAGCGCTGCGGCATGCAGGCTGTCGGCCAATGCCCGGCTATCGGCTGAAAGGATCAGATGCCGCACGGTCACGACTTCGCACCGGTGTGCGTAGGCTTCGTTGACAAGGCTGTCGCGCATCTCCTTATCCACAAGATAAGGCGCCGAAAGCTCGGATCTGTAGCGCTGCATATCGTCGCGATATGAGGCCGTTGTGTCGAGGCCGGCATCGATGGCCGCACACACTTTCAGCTTATAATCGACAAACATATCCACATATTCGTCAAGCGACATAGCCTCCGATTGCTGGACGTTGTTTTTCTTATAAAGGTATTCAAATTCACTCAGTTTCACCTCGCGGCCTCCGACAGTCATCACAATCGGGTCATTTTTTTTGCCCGCAGACAAGGTCATGGAAGGCAAAGCCAAGGCAAAAAGCAGGAGCGACAGCACTATTTTTTTCATATTGTTTCGGATTTTCATCATACGGCACGCATAAAAAGCGGCACGGATATATAACGCATCACCATAGCGGTTTATTATATATCCGTGTCTGCCGTTTCCTTCAGCGGCTCTGCGCCGCGATGATTCATTGATGCGAAGCGCTATAGTTGGGAGCCTCGCTGGTAATGGCCACGTCGTGGGGATGGCTTTCGGCCACTCCGGCGTTAGTAATGCGCGTGAACATAGCGTTGTGCAGGTGCTCGATATCCGGAGCGCCGCAATAGCCCATGCCGGCGCGAAGACCGCCAAGCATCTGATATGTCACTTCATAAAGGCTTCCTTTATATGGCACACGGGCGGCGATACCTTCCGGCACAAGTTTTTTCACGTCAGACTCTCCGGCCTGGAAGTAGCGGTCTTTCGATCCCTTCTCCATTGCCTCGAGGGAACCCATGCCGCGATATGCCTTATATTTTCGTCCGTTATATATTATCGTGTCGCCGGGCGATTCCTCGACACCGGCAAGCATACCGCCGAGCATTACGCAATAAGCGCCGGCAGCCAGTGCTTTCACTATATCTCCCGAATAACGGATTCCGCCGTCAGCGATCAGTGGAACGCCCGTGCCTTTAAGCGCCTTTGAAACGTCGTAGACCGCCGAAAGCTGGGGGACACCCACGCCTGCAATGATGCGGGTGGTGCATATCGAGCCCGGGCCTATGCCTACTTTCACACCGTCGGCACCGTTTTCCACAAGATAACGTGCCGCGTCACCAGTAGCGATATTGCCCACGACTACATCGATCTGCGGATATTTCTCTTTCACGGCGCGAAGCACACCGACAACACCTTTGCTGTGTCCGTGGGCCGTATCGATGACTATCGCGTCGACACCGGCTTCCACAAGAGCGTCAACACGCTGCATGCTGTCGGCCGTAACTCCGACACCGGCTGCCACACGCAACCGGCCGCGGCTGTCCTTGCACGCATTAGGCTTATCTTTGGCTTTTGTAATATCTTTATATGTGACAAGTCCGATAAGGCGTCCTTCGGAATCCACTACGGGAAGTTTCTCTATCTTATGCTCCTGTAGTATCTGGGCAGCTTCTTCAAGATCGGTCGACTGATTGGTCGTCACCAGTCCCTCGGAGGTCATCACCTCATCGACAGGCCGGCGCAGATCACGTTCAAAGCGCAAATCACGATTGGTCACGATGCCGACGAGCTTCCGGTCATCGTCCACCACCGGTATGCCCCCGATATGATATTCCTCCATCATCTTGAGCGCATCAGCCACAGTCGAACCGCGCTTGATGGTCACCGGATCATAGATCATACCGTTTTCGGCACGCTTCACGGCATGCACTTGCCGGGCCTGCTCCTCGATGGTCATGTTTTTGTGGATCACACCAATTCCTCCCTCACGGGCTATGGCTATCGCAAGCGCCGCCTCTGTGACCGTGTCCATAGCTGCCGACACGAGAGGCACGTTGAGTGTGATGTTACGCGAAAACTTGGTGGTTAATTTCACATCCCTGGGTAGGACTTCGGAATAGGCCGGGATCAACAAGACGTCGTCAAACGTCAGCCCGTCCATCTTTACTTTTTCTGCAATAAATGACATAGGCGCTTGATATTTTATTGCATGCAAAGTTAATGTTTTTTCCGCAAATATCGGTCAAAACGCACACGTTTTTTCTACCCATGCTCCACATGAAAGATTCCAATAAGAGGCACAACGGCCATTCTGCTCACTGCTTCGACACGGGACGTACCGAATTGCCGTAACGGCGCAAATCCCAATCCACACTGATTCTGTCTTTCTTAAAATACAGATTATAGGCGCTGAAGCTGTTGTCGGCATATGGCGAACCGCTCCAATACCGTCCCAGCACTCCGACGAAATTCGCATTGCCGACACTTCCGGCAGTGCCGGCGGCCGGAAGGAATATCCACCTGCCGGCCTTTCTGCCGGTCACCTTCAGGCCTTTCACGCCATTGAGTTCCGACCATTCCATTGTGCAGTTGGCAACCAATTCCTTCATCTGCGATTCGGTAGGCATGCTCCATTGCCCGCCCCACATGGCCGTTGCCACATCGGCATCTTTTTCACCGCTTATATCGCGATTATAGCTATTGTCACCAAGTGTCTTGCTGTTTTCCCCCGCATAAATGGTCTTGGGTTTTATCTCGCCCCACGCTATATAGATGCCACATTCCTCGGCGGCTGTGGCGCCGACATTCATCGTAGCCCACTTTGTCCCCGACGGCAGTCCAAGATCCACATATCCGTGTCCGTTGATATAGCCATCGGCACAGATATCGGCTAAGCCGGATGCCTTTCGGGACACAGGCGTTTCAGCTGAATCCTCTTTCACGCTTTCAGCCTTCGCAACCGTATCCGCCCGTCTGTCCTTCCCCGACACACCGCCCTCACACGACGGAAACACACATGCGCTGCTAATCACAGCTATCACACAACCGATTCTTGACAATATTTTTAACATAACAACAGTTAGCTTTAGGAAAACATTCTGATTTTATATAGCAAAAATATATCTTCCGACGTCTATTCGCAACGTTGCCGCAACTTTTACAACGTTTTGACAACCATTTGTAACCCGGCAAGCATTTTCATATCTATCCCCTGCCGAAACCGCCCGCTGTTTCCTGCCGGAAACTCCTGAGGGATACCCGGCGAAGTCCATATTTTTTTCACAAAACGGCTTGCAGATTATGACCTGAGATATTAAATTTGCAAACAAGCCTATAAAACCATGAAAAAAATCATCCTTCTGTTAATCATATTTATCTGTTCGTTCGTCCCGGCAATGGCCGAGGAAAGCACTCCTAACGTAGTGATAGAGAAGATGACCGACGTCTATAAATTCGTGCCGGCAAAGAATGGCGAAGGGCTTGGAAAAGTTGAACACACCTCAGAAATCATCTTCCGCGCCAACAGGGCGTCAGATGTAGGAGTGGCGATGGCCTACTACAATGACAACATAACGATTGACAAAGTAAGCGCCGATTCCAAACAATATGGCTCATACATGGGCGATGCGTTTTTCTCGGATTCGAAAGCATGCCTGATGGCTACCGAATTAAAGAAACCGGGATCGAAAGGGAAGGTTTCATACAGGCGCACATTCACCAAACCGGAATTTTTCGACAAAATATTTCTAACGGAAATATACCGTGTGGAGAACGGCACGATCAGCTTCGAGATACCCGAACCGCTGGCATCACGCTACAGCATCACGGAGAAAAACATCAACCCCAAGTACGCGACACGCACCGAAGAGCATAAAGACGGCAAACTCGTCGTGACATACACATTAAAAGATATGCCTGAGATAAACGTTCCGGAAGGCGCGCCGTCGATAAACATAATCGGTCCGCAGCTTCACATAACCGGACATTTCAAGGACGTGGATGACCTGTACAGATATCTGCGGAGCTATACGACAGACAAAGATCCGGGAGCGGCATCGGTGACAGAGAAAGCGCTCGAACTGACGGCCGGATGCAAAACGGATGCGGAACGCATAGCGGCCATCACAGACTACGTGCACCGGACAGTAAGATATGTGGCGGTAGAGCATGGTGAATTCGGACAGCGCCCCGATCTGCCCTCAGAAGTGTTACGGAAAGCCTACGGCGACTGCAAAGGCAGTGCGGCACTTATAAAAGCGCTGCTTCGGGCAACAGGCATAGACGCACGGCTGACGTGGGTCGGCACTGACAAGATAGCGGAGAGATGGACCGACGAACCCAACATAGCGACCGGCAACCATATGATCACTGCGGTCATGGCCGGCGACTCCATACTCTTTATAGACGGAACGGCGAAATACAATCCTGCCGGAACGCTGCCTACGGGTATACAAGGGCGTCAGGCCATGGTGGAAGATGATGCCGAAAAGTGCATCATCGCCGTCATTCCGGCATATCCCCCACAGACAAACATGCGATCCGACAGCCTGACCGTCAGCATAGACCAATCGGGCGAACTGGAAGCCGAGGGAAGCATAACCCTGACGGGAGCATACATGAGGGCTTATCTCAGTGCACTGGCCGACACGCCGCCGGCGCGAAAAAACGAAAAATACGTGAGCATGTTTGACACGGCACTGCCCGGGAGCAGATCATCCGACGTGACATTTCATCAGACCGACGACAAGGTGACACTCAACGGGAAGTCGAGACTTAACGGTGCGGTCAAAAGGGCAGGCGACGAGATATATGTGACGCTGAATCCCGACCCAAACATAACAAGCCTGACATTCAAGACCGAAAAGCGTGAAGTGGACGGACTTCTTGCCATGCGCATGGTGATCGAGGCGGTGATGACACTGCAAGTTCCGGAAAACATGTCCATATCCGATCTGCCGGCCACGGTGAGCATAGACAACAACCGTGTCGAGGGAATGATAAGCACCGAAGCATCGGCTGACGGCCGTTCGGTGGTGCGCCGTTACCGGCTGACAGTGAAAGACACGACAGTCCCCCTCGGAGAAATGGAGCGGTATAATTCCGACATTCGCCGGCTGAACCGC
>CAJJOX010000076.1 GCA_905193485.1 uncultured Porphyromonadaceae bacterium
TGGGAGAGGTCGGGCCTTCGTAATTTACGCCGACACCGGCCGTTACATTTCCTTCGTTGAATGTTATTTTCAGCGAACGAGGCTTTGTTTCTGTTACTTGGCTCGGATAGGCGGAGTCTGGAAGTGTCTGTTCTGATCTGAGCGTTTCCTTTCCGCCGATACTGGTGCCCCAAAGTCCTTTGTTGATGGAATATTCCATCTTGGTGAAATCGGCCTCGTAACCATGACGTTTGAGATAATTTATTTCATAATCTCTCGTGAGGGTCATGTCGCGTGTCGGAGTGATAATTTCGATATCCGGCGCCATAATCTGGAATGTAAGGTCGAAGCGCACCTGATCGTTGCCCGCACCGGTAGATCCATGTGCCACCGCATCGGCTCCGATGCTCTTCGCATATTCAATGATGGCCATGGCCTGAAATATGCGTTCCGAAGATACGCTGATGGGATAAGTGCCTCCGCGAAGCACGTTGCCCGCGATCATGTAGCGGATACTTTTGTTATAGTAGTCGGCCGTGATGTCGAGTGCGGCGTGTGATGCGGCTCCAAGCTTAAGTGCGCGACGGCGTATCTCTTCCAGTTCGCTGTCGGAGAATCCGCCGGTATTTGCAATAGCCGTATGCACCTCATAGCCGAGGTCTTCCGAAAGATATTTTGCGCAGAATGAGGTGTCGAGGCCTCCGCTGAAGGCGAGCACCACTTTTTTCTTTTTCTGTTCCATGGGGATATAGTGTGTGAAGTGTTTAGTCTTTTGTCGGAATGTTATCGTTTGACTCTGAAAAGTTTTTTCAATTTGTTGCCGAGCGCTAATATATAAGGAGTGGCGACAGTGTTTTCGGCCGGTTGCATCGGGTCGAAAAGCATGCCGGTGCACAGGCACATGCGGCGGTTATTGCGCTGGAGTATGTCGAAGTTGACGCAGCCCTGACATCCTTGCCAGAATTCTTCGTCATCAGTAAGCTCCGAGAAAGTGACGGGCTTATATCCCATGCGTGAGTTGAGCTTCATTACCGGCAGAGATGTCGTGATGCTGAAAATCTTTGCATATGGGAATCTGGTACGTGCCAGTTCGAAAGTTTTTTCCTTGATGCGTGATGCGAGTCCGAGATGTCGGTATTCGGGATCGACAATAAGTCCGGAGGTGGCCACGAAATCGCCGTGTCCCCAGCACTCTATATAACTGAAGCCGATAATCTTGTCAGCGTCGAGTGCAACTACCGCTTTGCCGCCGGTGATTTTTGCCGCTATATACTCGTTTGACCGTCGGGCGATGCCGGTGCCGCGCTGTAAGGCCGATTCATAAATCAGGTCACAGATGCGGGGGGCATAATGGGCATGCTCTTCTTTGGCAAAATCCACCACAATCTTGTTGATATCCATTGGTTTGGTTTTTGGATTTATAAATATGCACGAATAATTCACCACAAAGGTAATCATTATTTTCTGTATATTCATGCAAAACTGCAAAAAACGATGTTATCTTTGTCTTGTTTTGTATAATTTAAACTCCAGGCGAATTATTTATGCTTTTTTGTGTGAAATTATGGGTTGACTTGTAGTTTTTCAGAAGAAAGATTGAGTAGGGTAAAAGAATTGGTTTTTTTGGGTTATTAATGGTGAAAAAGTAGAATATTCATAATGCTGTTCAAGCCTTATTTGTAATTTTGCATAGCGTTTTGTTCCACTATTTATTTTCTTTTATTGCTATGACAGTCACGCTGTTGTTGATAATTTTTATCGTAGGTTATCTTGCCATTTCACTTGAACACCCGTTGAAAGTCGACAAAACGGCAACAGCTTTGTTGCTCGGTATGACAATGTGGGTGATTTATGCTCTCGGTGCGGAGTCGATTGTTCCTGTCGCCGCAGGTTCGAAATTTGATCATTTCCTCTTGGAGAATCCATCGTTGGCCAATGAAACGCTTCACAATCAGACGTTGAAATATATTCTTAATGTCGATATCGTGGAGCATCTTGGCGATATCTGTCAGACAATTTTGTTTCTGATAGGAGCTATGACCATAGTGGAGCTTATTGACGTGCATGGTGGATTCCGCATCATCACTGACAGAATCACTACACGTCGCAAGGTGAAATTGCTTTGGGTGATTAGTTTCACAACATTCCTCATGTCGGCAATCCTTGACAACCTCACGACAACCATCGTGATGATCATGCTTCTGAGAAAGCTTATTGCCAACAAAAAAGAGCGATGGCTATATGCGGCCTGCATCGTTATCGCCGCAAATAGCGGCGGTGCATGGTCGCCGATCGGAGATGTGACCACAATAATGCTTTGGGTCGGGGGCAATGTGACGACCGGTAGCCTGATATCATATATCCTTTTGCCGAGTCTTGTGTCGATGTTGGTTCCACTGATTGTGGTGTCCCGCTCGCTCAAAGGCAATATATCGCCTGTTAAAAACGTGGGAACAGAAGACGAGAGCATATCCAAGGGCGAACGAAACACTATCTTTTTCTTTGGTGTAAGCGCCCTGATTTTTGTGCCGGTGTTCAAGTCGATCACACATCTTCCGCCATTTGTAGGCATGCTTTTTTCGCTCGGTGTTTTATGGGTGTTCACAGAGATTTTCTATAATGCCAAGTCGCTTGAAAAAGCTCGTGAGCAGCGCCTGCCAAAGGTGATTTCGCGTGTCGATATGCCTTCCATCCTGTTTTTCCTCGGTATCCTGATGGCTGTCGCCGTATTGCAGTCGACAGGGGTGCTCAAATGGCTTGCCGCTTCGCTTGACGAACATGTGCACAATGTCTATGTCATAGATTCTCTCCTCGGTGTGCTATCATCGATTGTCGACAATGTGCCGCTTGTGGCAGCCTCCATGGGGATGTATCCTGTGGCTGATCCGGCGGCGACGGGCTATGCCGCCAACTTTGTAGTCGACGGTACGTTTTGGGAATTGCTGTCATATTGTGCCGGTGTTGGCGGTTCGATCATGATCATCGGTTCGGCTGCCGGCGTTATTGCAATGGGGCTTGAAAAAATCAGTTTCGGATGGTATCTCCGGAAGTTCAGCGCTCTTGCATTGGCTGGATACTTCAGCGGAGTCATCGTCTATCTGATTGAGAAGATGATATTCTGACGCCCCCCCCATTAATTGGATCATTTATAATAAATTAGGCAGCGTCACATTCATCGTTTTTATCCTTGACCATTACAGACAAGATATTTATCATGACAAACAGACAAGTATGGTTAGATGATATTCAGCCCGTAGAATTTCTAAGGTTTGAACCGGTAGAGAATAGTTATATGAAAGTGGTAGTCATCAGGATAGCCATTGTCTATGTAATTTTGATTGCTTGCGCTTTTCTTATTTTGTTATCGGAAATGAGTCATAAAGCAGTCGTGCTGTTTGTCATGGAATCTATTCTGGGACTCGCTTTCGCAGCCAATGTCGCCATGGCGCGTAAAATATATCGATTCAAAGGGTATGCTTTACGCGACAGGGATATCACATATCGTTCGGGTATTTTTTTCACAACCGTAACCACAGTCCCTTTCAGCAAGATTCAGCAGGTCAGCATACGCATGAATCCCGTCAGTCGCATTTTCAATCTATATTATGTTGATGTGACAAGTGGTGCACAGGGTGTCACAAACAGCGTTTCCATTCCCGGGCTCACTCGTAAAAAGGCCGAGGAGATGAAATCGTTACTTATCAATAACGCATGTTGTGGAAATGACTGATTTCTCAACGCCCCGCCGGATGAGCGCAGGTGCGTTCATTATAATGTTTCTGGATTATTTCCGGAAGTTTACCGGTACCGCCATTATTGTCATAGTGCCACTGCTTTTCAATTCTGATGAGCATAAACCGGTGAAAGCTTTCATAGCTTTAGGGGTGCTCGTTGCCGTTGCTTTATTTGCCGCATTCATGGCGTATTATTTCAGGAAATTTCATGTTGAAGGCGACATGTTGATTTTCACTCATGGTTTCGCGGCAAAGCAAACCACAAGCATTCCGCTTCAGCGAATTCATATTCTCCGGACAAAAAAGGGATTGTTCTACAGGCTTTTTAATATGAGAGGCATAGGATTTGATACTCTTGCAAACGATGGGGAAGAAGTGGAACTCATTCTCAGCGAAAGGGACTGGCGGGAGCTATTGTCACGGGTCAACGTAGGTGAAAATCTTGACCGGACGCTCAATGCTGTGCTCCCGCCGCCTCTGCCCGCGGAACAGCACTCACTAAGACTTAAAAATATAAATATTTTAAAAGGCGCTTTGTGTCAGAATCATCTTAAAGGTGTTGCAGTTCTTGCTTCCATAGCATTCGCTGTGTTTGACAAGATAAACCAACTGGATGATGATGCGTCTTCCCGGATCATAGACTTCATCGAAGTCAATGGCGGCAATGCATTGCCTACGGGATTGTGGCAAACATTATGCTTTTTTGTTATAATATATCTGATTGTCATGATGCTGTGGCTCTGTAAGGTCGCTTTGCGATACGGCGATATGGCCATCGAAATATCCGGAGAAAAAATGACAGTCACGTCGGGGTTGTTTTCTCGTTTTACATCCCGATTGTCACGCGACAAGATTACGGTTCTGACAGTCAAACAAAATCCACTTGAGAAGATGGCCGATTGTCAGACCGTCACTCTGCATCAGGCAAATAATGCTTCAAAGGAAGGAGGCATCCGTATTTACGGGTCGATGCTCGGCGGTGAGCTGCTCGCATGGTGGAGCGGACGCCGAAATTCCAGGGTAGATGCTCCTTTCCTGTCGGCTGAATCAGGCAAGGGGCTGGTCGTGCGTAAATTTGTCCCTCATGTAATGATTGCGTCTTTAGCCGCATTCTGCCTGGTGTTTTATGCTCATATCGTCTGGTCAGCAATCCTGGCCGGATCGGTGTATGTAGCGATCGCTTTCCTGCGGGCGGTATTGGCTTGGAAGCACAGTAAGATAGAATTAACAGATACATGCATAAAGATATATTGCGGCAATATTGCGCGAATCCACGAATACGTCAAGTATCATGATATTGAATCGGTATGTGTCAGATGCACACCGTTAACCTCCTGTACGCGACGGGTGTCGCTGAGAATATCGACAAATGCCAAAGAAGTCAGAGTGCCGTCCATTGAAATCAGCAATGCCCTGGCAATCCAAAATGCAATTCTCAACAAGGCTGAGAGTTCCCACGACGAAAAATTGGGCTAATTTCAAAAATAGTAGGCTGGAAAAGTCAATGACACGGCTTTTTTAGTACAAAAAGTAAGCCGGCTCCGTCACGCATTTATGCGACAGAGCCGGCTTTTGTTCGTTGCTTGTTATATTGTGTCAGCTATCAGGCTTTAACGGCAGCAACACCGGGGAGCACTTTGCCCTCGATGGCTTCGAGGAGTGCGCCACCGCCGGTGGAAACATATGAAACCTGATCGGCAAGGCCGAATTTATTGATGCAAGCTACAGAGTCACCGCCGCCAACGAGTGAGAAGGCACCGTTTTTGGTGGCTTCAACGATGGCGTCGGCGATAGCACGGGATCCGGCAGTGAAATTGTCGAATTCAAATACGCCGGCAGGACCATTCCAGAGGATGGTTTTTGCGGGGAGAATGACTTCGGCAAATGCTTTGCGGGTTTCAGGACCGGCATCCATGCCTTCCCAACCGTCAGGCACATCCATGACTGAGCAGATCTGTGTGTTGGCGTCATTGGCGAATTTGTCGGCTGCAACGCAGTCAGTGCCAAGTACGAGGTTAACACCTTTTTCTTTCGCTTTCTTCATGATGTCGAGAGCAACGTCAAGTTTGTCAAGTTCACAAAGAGAGTCACCGATCTTGCCGCCCATGGCTTTTGCAAAGGTATATGTCATGCCACCGCAAAGGATGAGGTTGTCAACCTTATCCATTAGGTTTTCGATGATGCCGATTTTTGTGGATACTTTAGAGCCGCCCATGATAGCAGTGAAGGGACGTTTGATATCGCTGAGGATATTGTCGACGGCTTTCACTTCTTTCTCCATGAGATAGCCGAGCATCTTATCCTGCTTGTCGAAATAGTCGGCGATTACTGCGGTGGAAGCGTGTTTGCGGTGTGCGGTACCGAACGCGTCGTTTACGTAGACGTCGGCATAGCTCGCAAGTGTCTGGGCGAATTTTTTCTGACGCTCTTTCATTTCTTTTTTAGCTGCGTCGTATGCCGGATCCGTTTTTTCGATACCGACGGGTTTACCCTCTTCTTCGGGATAGAAGCGGAGGTTTTCGAGCAGGAGCACTTCGCCAGGTTTGAGATCTTTGGCGGCTTCAGCAGCGTTTGCGCAGTCGGGAGCAAACTTTACGTCTGTGCCGAGAGCTTTTGCAACGTCGTCTTTGATCTGTGCGAGAGAAAATTTAGGGTTGACTTTGCCTTTGGGTTTGCCCATATGGCTCATGATGATCAGGCTTCCACCATCGGCAAGGATCTTCTTGAGGGTGGGGAGGGCGCCGCGAATGCGGGTGTCGTCGGTGATTTTTCCGTTTTCATCAAGGGGCACATTGAAGTCAACGCGCACGATTGCCTTTTTGCCGGCAAAGTTGAAATCGTCGATATTCATAATATATACGTTTTGGAGTTGAGTTTTAAGTATGATGCAAATGTAAGGATTTTATTCTAAATAAAGAAAAATATCCGTAGCCATTATCCGTAAACAATTCGTAAACAATCTTAATGATCGGACGTGAGATAAAGGCAATTGCTGCGATTATGATTTTTGTCCGGTGGCTACGATGTCGATTTCGCGGATACCTTCGTTACGGGCGCCGGTATAGCAACCAAGACGCTGGCCGTCGCGGTTGCAGTCTGTGGCAAAGAATGGTCGTCCGATGGCGATTGTAGTTATATGCAGTGTGTCGCCGGCCTTGAGTTTTATGTGTCGGGTTTCCATAACCTGAAATCTGTCGGGTTCGGCGATTTTCATCAGCAGACATTTCTTTGCTTCTCCCATACTTATCCCGACTTTGGTCCCGATTGCCAACGTTCGTGAGTCGACAATGGCTTTTGTCGAAAACCCCGATTCATTGCCATCGGTCTGCATGCATGCTGTATGGCAGAAACTGTCCCAGTCGTTGAATCCGACGTAGCGGCATAGCAGTGAAAGTGTGGAGTAGGTGGTGCCGTTCTGATCTTTGATGTATCCCCACAGGCGTTTTAGCGTCGACAGGCCGATCGTGCGTCCGGTAGTCCTGTGAATTTCAGATGCCAGAATCACGAAATCTGACGGAGCACGCAGGCTTATGCCGAATTTTCGTTCTACGTCACGCAGCAGTATTTCGAGTTTCTTCTGATCCGGTTTCATTATTATTTTAAATGTGCTGACAAAATTAGTGTCGAAAAAAATGCGGCGAACAAAGCCGATGTTAAAATGTGTAAAATTGAACCATATAGGACTTATTGCCATGATTGCGGGTTGTGGCTGCCGCTGTAATTTTGCAATACAAGCAGAGCAAAGTTCATGTTAAATTCTTTTGCAATAATAAAATTGTGTTTATATTTGCGATTGAATATAACGAAAGCGGTCAGAGGACCGCTTCATGAAGAATATGGATTCGCTATTACTGTTGGATTGATTCGTTGAAATCTCGCAAATTACAATTGAAGTCTAAGGTCCTGACAGCCGGCGTTTCACCTCTGGTATCAGAGGTGGATTGCTCTGTTTCATTTGGACTTCAAGGCAATGCGAGAGCCTCAACGATCAGATGAACGGGTTGCAGTCCGCCTCTGTTTCATTTTGTTAATCATATATCTACTAATCAATAAAATAAGCTATTATTATGTTTTGCAAAAATTGCGGATCGGAATTGGAGCCGGATCAGAATGTGTGTGCGAATTGTGGTGCCGAACAAGAGCTTTCGGTAAAACCGGATTCAGGGGACGACGTGTCGGCTGACAGCGAGGAGGCCGACGAAGAGGAAGGAAGCTGGATCGGTGGACTTATTCTATTGGCATTGATCGGTGCCGCTATCTGGGCTTTGGTCCATTTCAATCCATCGGAAGATGACCATTTTGACAAAGTGCGAGAATCTCTTGTCGAACAGGTGGTGGAAGACGGATCTAACATCATGACAGCCGGTCTGGCATTAGATAAGTTGAAATACAAAAGCATCGGCGTGGCATCCTGGACCTATATTAAGTATAAGGGTAAGATGCATCTTGGAAGCGTCGGGATATGTGGAATTGTGATTCCATTGATAAGCATTGAATAACTTACCTTAAAATACAAATCTATATGAAAAAATTGGTTTATTTGTTCGTTTCCATATTGATGGCGGCTGCGACCTCATGCGGCACAAAAAGCGATGCTGAAACTGAAAAAAAACTCGACGGCACGTGGGTGTCAACAGAAAGTGAAAATGAGGATGGTGTTACAATGCGTTATAATGAAACATTGATCCTTGACGCATCAACGCATGAATTTGACCAGACATTAACGTTGTCGGCGTATGCCTACGGAGAGTATATGTCACTGGGTACAGTGAAGTTAATCGGAAAATGGACAGCTTCGAAAAAAGAAATCAACTTTGACTTTTCGGAAGATGATATAGACATCAATCTTGACAAGGATTTGCTTAGTGAAATGGGTGGAAAAGATGAAGTGATCAAAGAAATTATGAAAGCCAACGGGATAATGAGTATAGTAAAAGTCAGCGGCTTCACTTTGGTCTTGAAAGATGATGATGGCGAAAAGACTGAATATACACACTGTGATTAATCCAATCAAAGAGTTTACACTTTAAAAAACATGAGAATATGAAAAAATTTATTGTTTTGTTTGCGATGTCGATTGTCGTATTTGCGACGTATTGCTCATTTACGGCATGCTCGGATGCAAAGGCTCAGAGTGCTGATCCATATCAGAATGAGATTGCCAAAATGCTTGAACTAAGCAATGCCCGTGAAACCTGATGACAACAATGACCACTATGTGGACGAATATGCATCTGCCGATTGATGACAAGGATGCACTTGGATGGTATCTGGGATGACTATATCGTTGAGTGTGCGGCAATCTACCGGAAATATTTCACTCTTGATGAACTCAAAGCGATGAATGAATTCTATGAAAGTCCGCTTGGTCAGAAAATGACAAAAAATAATGTTCAGATTATTACTGAATGTTCAAAAGTGGTTTCGGATAAGTTTGCCGGGCGGATACAGGAAATCATATCAGAGCACATGAAATAGAAATCCCCCCAATTAATTTATTTTAAGGGAATGAAATGTGAAAATTGTGGAACGGAACTGAAAGAAAAACAACGTTTTTTCCATGTTTGCGGTTTCGACTCCAATTCCAAAGTGGTCAACTCCGATAATGCATCTATGTCGCCGGAAGATATTGCTTATGATAGTGATGTCGTGACGATAATAGAGCCGAAAGTCATTGATGACTTTGAAGAAGGTTTTGCTGAAAAGATCAAGTGGTATTATTATCTCACTGCCGGGGCATTGATCGTGGGATTTTTGTCGTCTATCAGATCATTGGTGGAGTTGATGAGTAGCTATGTACCGGTTGTCATGAAAATATGCAGCTATATACCGGAATGGCTTACTGATATTGTATCTGTTACGTTCGTGCTTTTGCTCGTAAATGAACTACGCAAATATGTCAGCGGTCTGAATGTCGCCGATACTGCTAAAAAAGCGATCAATTATTTCTTTTTTATGCTTATAGCATCAGGATTTTTCACCCTGATTATGTCATTTTCAGACGATTTCAATAAATCTTTTGTTATTATAGCGATGTTGTTGTCGTCAGGGGAAATTGTATTCGGTGTTATGCTCCGACAGTTTAAGGCAGCAGGTTTGTCTACAGCTTTGATTGTGGCAGGAATCGCTGATGTTATATTTGGCGTCATTAGTGTCCACTAAAAAATCATAAAAGTTC
>CAJJOX010000077.1 GCA_905193485.1 uncultured Porphyromonadaceae bacterium
TTCGGCGGTTTTGCGCGCGCGGCGGTTGATGACCGTAATGTCCTGTGGTCGGAACAGGTCGCAGGTGGATAGTCCGCGAGCGATTGCTCCGCCCATATTGCCTCCTCCGACAATCGATATTTTCATGGGTCGCATGGTTTTTTATTTATAAAAATGCTCCGTCCGTCAGGTGCGGAATCGGAGCTGTATTGTCTATTCGGGCAAAGGTTTGGCAGCGGTGCATACCTGTCGAAAGGGAGCACCGGCGAATCTTTATGCTTCCTGCTCTGCGGGCAGTTTGAATTCGGTGAACCCGGCACCCACGAGGGTATTGAACCAGGAGAAAACCTTCTTCATGTCCGATACGTGGACCCGGTCGCGGTCGTATTCGGGCAATACTTCTGCGAAATATGCTTTGAGTTTTTCCGGAGCCTCCTTGTGGCTGATGGCTGGCTGTCCCTGCGTATGTTCGTAAATTTTGGTGAAAACCTCTGCGAGCGGGATGTCCTCGCCCTCGGTGAAGATGGATATTTCGGTCAGTGCGCTCACTTTGGAGTTGCTTGCGGCATTCATGCGTTTGCCGTCCGACAACGACTCGACGATGACGCCGCGCGACGATTGTGCGACGTATTTGTACAAACCGGGTTGGCCGGAAATGGCCAGAATCTCTTTCAATTCCATAATTTTTTCTGTTCGATAATATGTTTGAGTTTGGTTCTTCACTGTCCGTGCGGGCCGTGCGGGGTGAATCCGCTCCGGCTCGTACCGTTCGAAAATGCGGTTTCAGATGGCATATACGCTGTATTGCTGGGCTTCGGTTACGGAAGAAAGGCCGTTCTCGTTGGTCACGACGATCAGCCAATATACCGTACTGCCGGCTTTCTGTGCAGGAATGATTGCTTCGTAAAAGACCGTGTCGGAAGTCGCCTTGAAATAGTAGGCATTGGTCGATTTCTGCTCCGTGTGCTCTACTCCGTTCTTATCGGTCCATTTGACGTCGTATTTCACCTGAGCGTAGAATGCACCGTACTGGTTCGATATATTGGCCTGCACATAAACTTTCTGAACCGAAGATACCCGGCCTCCGTCTTCGATGGTGGCTCCTTCGTCCGTGATGACCGGGAACGTCGTTTGTTCGGGTCCTACTTCTTTCAGTTCGCACGAAGGAATCGCGCAGGCGATGAAAATCAGAAATAAAAACCACTTTTTCATAATGGATGCGGATTGGCTGTGTGTGGTTACTCTTTGGTCAGGTGAACGTCCATCTGCGGGAACGGGAAGTTGATTCCCTTTTCAGGTAATGTTTTGTAATACAGCTCGTTCATTGCGAAGAAAACGTCCCAGTAATCTTCGTTTTTCGTCCAGGCCCGAACGGTCAGATTGACCGAATTATCGGCCAGGGCAGCGATATATACCGCAGGCGCCGGATCCTGAAGCACCCGTGCGTCTTTGGACAGCAGTTCCAGGATAGCCTCCCGTGCCGTTGCGAAATCGTCGCCGTAAGAGATGCCGATCACCCACTCCACGCGACGTGTTTCGGAGGTGGAATAGTTGTTGATGATCGCGGTAGCGATCGAGCTGTTCGGGATATAGATGGTCTGCTTGTCGGCTGTGGTGATCTTGGTCGAGAAGAGCATGATCTCCTGCACGGTACCCGACTGTCCCTGGGCCGAGATGTAATCGCCTATGCGGTAGGGCTTGAGCAGCAGGATCATCACGCCACCGGCGAAATTCTGCAATGTGCCGCTCAGGGCCATACCGATAGCCAGACCGGCCGAAGCGAGCAGCGCGACGATCGAAGTGGTGTTGATACCCATGACTTGAATGATCAGGAGAATCAGCACGATGTAGGAGATGGTCTTGATCAGGTTGCGCAGGAAGATTTGCAGCGAACGATCCACCTTGCGCTTTTCGAAAGCCGTCGAAAGCAGTTTTATGAGGCGGCCGATAAGCCAACGCCCCGCCATGTATATCGCCAGGGCGAGGACGATTTTCAGGCCGACCCAGATACTTTCCGAAACCAGATTCGTCAGGACTTTTTCCAAATCCATATTAGCGATTTTTTCGACCGTTTCCGCGAATTTGGCTTTTTGTATGCTGTCCGGAACGATGAGTTTTTCGGTTTGCTGTGCTGTGATGAAAAGAAATCCCATGAAAGAATTAAATTTGATAGGTTGAGTTGCAAATTTAATCAGAAAAGCCGGAAATAATAGTAACTTTGCTCTATAATGTGTTTAACGGATTTTGCTATGGAAAGTAAGATAGAGATAATCCAAATCAATATTTCGGGCGAAGACAAGCCCGGCATGACCTCTTCGCTGACCGATATTCTGGCCCGGTACGACGCGTTCATCCTCGATATCGGCCAGGCGAATATCCACCAGTCGCTGACTTTGGGCATCCTGTTCATGACCACCTCCGACAAATCGGGCGCCATCCTCAAGGAGTTGCTTTTCAAGGCCTCGGAACTGGGCGTGATGATCCGCTTCACCCCCATCACCGAGGAACATTACCAGGCCTGGGTCGGTCGTCAGGGCAAGAACCGCTATATTATCACTCTTTTGGGACGTCAGGTTACGGCGCGCCATATCGCAGGGGTCACCAAAGCGGTCGCCGAACAGGGACTCAACATCGACGCGATCAAGCGACTTACGGGCCGTATGCCGCTCGAGGAGGAGAACCGTGCCACCCGCGCCTGCATCGAGCTTTCGGTGCGCGGTACGCTCGGCGATAAGGCCGTATTGCAGAAACGCTTCATGGAGCTGTCCAACGAGGGGGTCGATATTTCGTTCCAGAAGGACGACATCTTCCGCCGCAGCCGACGCCTGATCTGTTTCGATATGGATTCCACGCTGATCGAAACCGAGGTGATCGACGAGTTGGCCGACCGTGCCGGCGTGGGTCCCGAAGTGCGGGCCGTTACCGAGAGCGCCATGCGGGGCGAGATCGACTTTACCGAGAGTTTCACGCGCCGCATCGCCCTGCTTCGGGGACTCGACGTTTCGGTGATGGAGGAGATCGCCCGCAACCTGCCGATCACCGAGGGGTTGGAGCGCCTGATGACCATTCTCAAGCGTGTGGGATACAAGACGGCCATTCTGTCCGGAGGTTTCACTTATTTCGGCAACTACCTGAAACAGAAATACGGCTTCGATTACGTTTATGCCAATGAGCTGGAGGTCGAGGAGGGCCGTTTGACGGGCCGTCACGTCGGCGAGATCGTGGACGGCCGCCGCAAGGCCGAGCTGCTGCGTCTGCTGTGTCAGGTTGAAAATATCAACATCGCTCAGTCGATCGCCGTCGGCGACGGAGCCAATGACCTTCCGATGCTCGACCTGGCCGGGTTGGGCATCGCGTTCCACGCCAAGCCCAAGGTGAAAGCTACGGCCAGCCAGTCGATATCGACGATCGGTCTGGACGGCGTACTCTATTTCCTCGGTCTGAAAGATTCCTGGATCGAATAAACCGCGATGCTGCGCCTTTCCCTTCTTCTCTTCGCCCTGCTCGCCGCCGGATGTTACGACGATGCCGGGGTTCCGGCTCCGAAGAACGATCCGCTTCCGGAGGCGAACCTCTCCCTGCCGGACCTCTCCGCGCGGTGCGGGGATACGCCCGTGCGTATCGTCCAGGACATCGTAGTCGCGGGGCGGGTCACTACGTCCGACGAAGCGGGGAACTTCTTCCGCTCGGTCGTGTTGCAGGAAGACGGAACGGGCGTGGAGCTGATGGCCGGCCTGGACGACCTGTTTCGGGTCTATCCTCCGGGATGCCGCATCGCGGTGCGTCTTCAGGGGCTAGCTATGTGCCGTCGCTTCGGAGTGGTGCAGATCGGTACGATGCCTGCGGCGGGAGATTATGCCGTGGAAGCCATCGGTGTCCGTGCCCTGCTCGACCGGTACGTCGCTTGCGAAACCGTCGATGTTCTCCGTCCCGTTCCCCGGATCGTCGCTTTCGACGAACTTGCGCCCGACATGTGCGGCTGCCTGGTGCAGATCGAGGATCTGACGCCGCTTCCGTCGGAAGAGGATCCGACGGATTGGAAATGGGAAGGTTATCGGCTGTTCGAGGACCGGGCCGGAAACAGGATCGCCACCTATACGAGCACCTATGCCCGGTATGCGGCTTCGGAAATTCCGAAGGGGCCGGTTACGCTGGTCGGCGTTTTGCAGTACGGCAATGCCGGGTCGATCGGAAAATCCTATATGATTAAAATGCGCGATGAGAACGATTGTTTTCGGTAGCCTGCTGCTCTTCGTGCTCAGCCTTAGCTTGCGCATCAGCCTGTTCCTCGTACATTTTTTCTATTTCGTCCGAGGAGTCTGCGTCATTTTCATAATTTGTATCATCTTCATAAGATGAGTTGTCTGAGGAGTCTGACGATTCATCAGATGACGACGTGTCAGTGTCAAGTTCGCTTGTGTCAGGTGTTGAGCCTTCATTGGCATCATTATCAAATTCGTCCATAGTGTTTATTCTTTAGTGAGTGAATTGGCTATAATTTTTTGAGGGACATTTATTTGTGTGTCATATATGATGTGCCGCCATAAATAGACTTTGACGCATGAGAGAAGGGGCCTGTCGAAAGGTTCGTCATTCAATTCAGTTATGATAAGGTTACAGATTCTGCGTAAAACGCTTTTTAATTTTTCTGCATCTTTACAACCGGGGCCAATATTGTTCTTGAAAATCCGTCGGGCAACCTCTTTGGCAAGCACGCGGCGATTATAGTCGCAGGTGGTCTTGCAGTAAGGGCATAACTGACATTCAGGATAGGGACGGAGGTTATGTCTGCGGGTGTCCCAGTATGTCGAAAGGCTTCTGATTCCTTCATCGGAAAGTGAAATTGAAATATTGTTGTTGAGGCGATAGTCCGGGGTTACAACCTCTTCTGGTTCATCGAGTTTGTTGAAAAATATAAAGGCCTCGCCCGGTTTCAATTTTGCCAGACGTCCTACTTGTAAATCCGTCATACCGGTCGAGTCGGCCAATATCTCCTTGTCCTGACCCTCAACGAGTCGGAATGACACCTTGATGTCGGTAAGAGCGACAATGTCGATGCCCACTTTGCGTGGCGATTGATCGGCAATGGCAAGGCCTACGCCATAGGATCGTATCTCGGCCAACATACGCTTAACGAGGCCTTGTGCGATGGCCGCGGGATTTGCCGCTCCATCATTTCCGGAATGACTGTCGACGTCCAACAGTACATGAGCCTCTTCGAGCAGGATGAAGTTGCGTAAACCACCTTCACCGACATAGTTTGCATTGACATACGCAAGGATTGACAATAATAGAAGAGAGATGATAAGAGCTTTCTGGTCAGCGTTCTCTATGGCGGCCAGTTCAATGATCGTCGGCTTGGTCAGAATATCCTCTATGGGAATGGAAAAATAGTTGTCGAAGAGATTGACGAGGCTTTTCAGTCGTACGATACCCGCACGTCCGATATTTCTGGCGTCGCCTGTGTAGCCTATTGCATCGAAAGTTTCCTGAAAACATTTGATGAAATCGGCAATGTTGAAAATCCGCCCTGAATTATCTATAGTATATGTGTCAAGCCAGCGGAAGTCGGAATAGCAGTTGTTGATGGTGTCTTCAAATATCTTATCCAATGGCGATGACATAGACACACCTGCGGCGAAAGCGGTCTTGAGAGTGGACTTGTAGGTTTCAAGGCGTACATTTTTCGGCGGGACGAACGGATTGAATACAAAAGGAGAAATAAAATTCTTGCCGGGAGTGAATACCTGTAATTCCGGGATGCTCTGGACAAGCGCGCGATATTCGTTTTTTGCAGGTTCGATAACAAGGAAAGGAATGTGGTGCTCTTTCCACAGACGATCGAGTAACCCTACGGAGAATGTGGTTTTTCCGGAACCGGGAGTGCCTACGATAAGCATGTGTTTTGCGAGATCTTTCAGCGAGAAACCTATGCTGGCAGAGCCGGATGCGGATTTCAGTTTCCCGATCTCGATATCGCCGGCATTGATGATGTTCTGAGAGTAGGTCTTGTTGGATGTTCCCGTTTCATTTACCTTGAAACCGGCACTGATCCTGTCACTTCCGACAGGAAGCCGAAAAAAAGAAGCCGCTTCGTCGGATGTTATGATATACGGCAATCTGTAAGAAGCCGCTTTTACGATGCCGCTGTTCCAGATGTCGGCGTTTCTGCCCCTGTTTGTCAGGATGTCATTCAGCATCCAAGGCTGGGCATACAAATCCGGCTCGTCGGTACAGATTTCCGAGGGGATTAAATCAACAAACTTGAGATTGGCGGTTTTGTCGGAAGCGGAACCCAGTTGTCCCATCACTCTGGTTGACACACTTATGATGGCGCTTTCATCACCGTAAACAAATATGTTGTAGGTGAACAGAGCCCGGTTTTCATGCTCGACATAATAACTGTAAAGGTCTGACACCTCGTGTGCTGACGACACACTGAAGTTGCCCATCTGTCTGTCGGTTATGCCGCGGCTGAGCGTGCTGAGGTTCTGATTGGTGCGATTCAGTTCTGCAAGTTCATTCTGTGTGTAATAGGTAGGGATCAACTGAAAAGTCACGACGCAATTCGGCTTATCGGTTAAGACCCCGACAATCTTGCTGAGATCCTGATAGTCGAGCGGAAATCTGTCAAATGAATGACATGCCGGTATATATTGGTTTTGCAGATCTATGATGCTTTCATCCTTAACAATGGCACGTGCATGTGAATTGGCGGAGTCTTTCAATCTTGAAGAAAAACGCTCTATGTCTGTTTCCTCACACTCATATTTGCAACTGCCTAAGGTCGATTTCAACAGCGCGGTCAGGTTGCCGGTGATATTTGCGGCCTCGTCCGGGGAATTGTGAATTGATCTTAAGACGATGTATAATTCGATATCGGCCTTATATGGCTGGTTTTGCACAGGAATAGAAATCCATGTCAATTCTATCGATATGTCATGTGGGATGCCCGTCCGGCGAAACATATCTTTGTAATATTGATATATCTCGGAGAGCATGCCGGAAAAATCCTGCGCGCATTTTATTATGCAGGCATTCGGATTTGAGGGGTCAAAATCGGCAAAGACAGACTGGTGCGGGATGGAAGTGATCTTTATTGCCCGGGCACAAATATATTCTCCACTTTTGATTTGATGCACATCCATAAAAAAGCATCACAAAGTGGTCCTTAAAGCCCCAAGCGGACCGGTTTCTATTTATTTGAAACTACAAAACAAAAAACGTAGGCTTTCACATCTACTTGCCGATAATTGAGGCCCTGAGATAGCCCTTGTGTGTGACGAGTAGAGTGTCTGCCCACGCTGGTATCGCACGCATCCGGAAAAGTGTGCGTGAGGGCCAGTCAGCCCTCGCAGCACACTCCGGAATACAAAATATAGCATACCGGTCGCATTCACTTCCGACATTGTCATTGGCACACAATTCGAATTTCTCAGGTTCCAATTATCCAATTGACAAAGCATCGATGACGCTTTTATATTATGTAGTGTCTTATGTTTCCTGACTCCTTACATTGACAAAGGTGACAGCATAAGACGTTGCAAATGTATTCATTTCCACTGAAAACAAAAAAGAAATCCGTTAAAAATATTGCCATCAAAGATATAAAATCCATGAATCTTTGAATTGCGGGACGCACAATATCCTGAAAGGAATAAATGCGAGAGAAAGATGGCCGGTTGTGAAACCTGTCATGGCGGATGTGATATCGGGGCCTAAAAAATCAGTTGTCCATTCGGCATATTGCCGGACGGATAACTGAAAATCGGAGCCTGTCAGGTGCGGTCGCGGGAATTGCGGTTGTGGCAGCGACATCTCCGGGGAGGGGGGATGATGGATGTGGAGGGGATGATTATTTGTCGGACTGTTTCTTGAGGAGGTCGCGGATCTCGGTGAGCAGGATCTCTTCTTTTGTAGGTTCGGGAACCGGTGCGGGTGCTTCCTCTTCTTTTTTCTTGAATTTCATGATCACGCGGAGGGCGATGAAGATGGAGAGCGCGATGATGAAGAAGTCGACGATGTTCTGGATGAACAGACCGTAGTTTACAGCAACTTCCTCGACTGCCGCCACGCCTTCAGCCGTGGCTTCTTTGGCAGGTGTGATGATGTACTTCATGTTGGTGAAGCCGTCGCTGCCAGTGATAACCGATACGGCGGGCATGATGATGTCGTTGACAAGCGAGCTGACGATTTTACCGAAAGCTCCGCCGATGATCACGCCGACAGCCATGTCGATGATGTTGCCTTTCATGGCAAACTCTTTGAAATCTTTGATGAATGACATAGTTGATGGGATTTTGTTGATTGTTGAACGTGTTTACCTTAATTCAACATCCGCCGGATGGCATAATGTTCGGCAAAACTAATGAAAAAAAAGCGTAAGTCAAAAGAAAGCTCCCCCGCAGTGCGAAAAAAACTAAAAAACGGAGACGCGACACAATATTTTGGTCATAAGGATGATGTAAAAATAAAAAATAATGACTATTTTTGTGTCGCTGAATGCATTCTGTTGTTGCAGATGCGTTAAGGCCCTAAAACTTTGCAACTTATAACCCAAATTTATTTTTAAGAATTATGACAAAAATAGGTATCAATGGCTTCGGCCGCATCGGACGTTTCGTGTTCCGTGCTTCTACCAAACGTGACGACATCGAAGTAGTGGCTATCAACGACCTTCTTCCGGTTGACTACATGGCTTACATGCTCAAGTATGACACAATGCACGGTCAGTTTGACGGCACTGTTGACTGCGACATGGAAAACAGCCTTCTCATCGTCAACGGCAAAAAAATCCGCGTAACCGCTTGCCGCGACCCGAAAGAAATCAACTGGGGCGCTGTTGAAGCTGAATACGTTGTTGAATCCACCGGTCTTTTCCTCACAGAAGAAAAAGCTCAGGCTCACATCGAAGCCGGTGCAAAATACGTGGTTATGTCGGCTCCTTCGAAGGACTCCACACCTATGTTTGTTTGCGGTGTAAACCAGGACAAATACGTCAAGGGCACAAAATTCGTTTCCAACGCATCCTGCACCACCAACTGCCTTGCACCTATCACCAAAGTGCTCAACGACAAATTCGGCGTTGTAGAAGGCCTCATGACCACCGTTCACTCCACAACAGCCACACAGAAGACTGTTGACGGTCCTTCGATGAAAGACTGGCGTGGCGGCCGTGCCGCTTCCGGCAACATCATCCCGTCAAGCACCGGCGCTGCCAAGGCTGTAGGCAAAGTGATCCCCGAACTCAACGGCAAACTCACCGGTATGTCGATGCGTGTCCCCACTCTCGACGTTTCTGTTGTCGACCTCACTGTAAATCTTGCCAAACCGACCACTTACGAAGAAATCTGCGCCGCCATGAAGGAAGCTTCTGAAGGCGAACTCAAAGGTGTGCTCGGCTACACCGAAGACGCTGTCGTTTCGAGCGACTTCCTCGGCTGCCCCCTCACCTCGATCTTCGACGCCAAGGCAGGCATCCAGCTCACTCCGACTTTCGTTAAGGTGATCAGCTGGTATGACAATGAAATCGGCTACTCAAACAAAGTGCTCGATCTCATCGCCCACATGAAGAAAGTCAACGGCTAATCAGCCCACGATAGATTTCAACCCACAGCGTCCCCCGATCTCTTTCAACGGTCGGGGGATTGCTATATACGATAACCGCTATCGCAAACCGATGGCCATTAAAGATTGATCGCACAATGCAAAACAAGGAAATTCCGGTGTTGCTGCTGACGGGCTATCTCGGCGCCGGCAAGACAACACTTCTCAATTATATTCTCGGCAACCGCCGCGGCCTGCGTGCGGCTGTCATAGTCAATGATATCGGTGAGGTGAATATATATGCGTCGCTCATCCAGAAGG
>CAJJOX010000078.1 GCA_905193485.1 uncultured Porphyromonadaceae bacterium
CGGGGTGGAGCCCGTGTGCGCCCGGGCGGTCGAGTGCGGGCAAGAAGTCGTCGCTGCCGTCCCTCGGGCCGCCGTTTGAGCCGAGCGAGAGGTTGACGGCCACCGGTCTGCCCTGCGTTTCGGCATAGCTGATTATCTCTTCCACACCCGCAAGTATGTTGGCGTCGTAGAGCTCGCCGCAGCTGATGGCGAGTGATGCTCCGGGAGCCACGCCATAATACGGATTTGGGCCGGTGGTCGTGGTGCCTGAGGCGGCATCATATAGTGTCACGGCGTCGCGGTAGCCGCCCGCCATTATGCCGGCCACGTGTGTGCCGTGTGTTTCCGTGGCGTCGTCGGTGCTGAACCGGCCCACGGTCGACGACGTATAGCCTGTAGAGGTGCCGTCGCTGCCTGCATAATGCCA
Organism: uncultured Porphyromonadaceae bacterium; assembly: GCA_905193485.1. GTDB lineage: Bacteria > Bacteroidota > Bacteroidia > Bacteroidales > Muribaculaceae > Paramuribaculum. The sequence goes on from CAJJOX010000078.1 coordinate 407, forward strand.
CAGACGCTCCACGCGCCCGTCAAAGTTGACGTGATTGGGGTCGAGCCCCGAGTCCATCACGCCGAGCAGCACGCCCGAGCCGGTGAATGTCGTCGTCCGGCCGCCGACTGTTATGCCGGCATGCGCCGCATCGACGCCCGACGCCACACGTGCCGCATCCATCAGCAGACGCCGCTTCTGACCGAAACTAATCGACCGCACCTCCGGCATTTCGGCCAGGCGCTCCGCCTCGGTGACGGCAGCGCGCACTATGGCCATGTCGCCGAGATCGGTCAACACTTCGAAGCCCGCGTCGGTCAACACCGACACATCGCTCCCCTCGGCCAGGCGCACTATCATACCTGCCTGCGGCGCCTCCACGGCGGCACGCGACTGCGCCCTGAGGCGCTCATACGCCGCGATGGCATGACGCCCCGACGGATTTATCTTGCTCTGGGCGGCCGACATGACCGGCATCAGCATGGCGAACGATATCGCCAACATGTAAATCTTCCTCATATGCACTGCTTTCTGCAATCCGCTTCTCCGGAGCGATTATCAAAAGCTGTCCGGACGGATTCCTGAAACGCAAAATTAAACATTATACGGCAAGCGCCGACGCGCGCCCGCCCATTTTTAACAGCCCTTAACACCACAGAAAGCGACCCGCCGGGCGGATCGCTTTCCGATGGAAACAGACATTGTCTGTTATGTGATGGCCGTTGTGATCAGCGGGTGATCTTGCGGGTGAAGCGCTGGCCGTCGTCGGCCGTTGCCTCGAGAATGTAGACGCCGGGATGCAGCGATGCGGTTGCCACGGTGGCAGCGTCGGAGTCGCCGGCCGAGGAGGCCACGAGGCGTCCCTGAAGGTCGTAGACGCTGACGCGCACGCCGGCGGCGCCTGCAATGAAGGCCTCATAGCCTTCGGCTGTTGCCGTGAGCAAGAAACGCTGCGCGGGATCGGCCCACACCTCGCCGATGGCCGCCTTGTGCTGGAGCACATACTTGATGCCCTCCAGCGCGTCGATCTTGCCCGCGCCCCAGCGGGTTCTGTCGCGGCCCATTGTGAAGGAGTTATATTGAGATGTGTTTTTGATCACTTCCATCACTCTGTCGAATGTCAGTGTGGGGTCGGCCTGAAGCCAAAGACCTATTGTGCCGGTTACGAACGGACAGGACATTGAGGTGCCGTTCATCGTACCCCAATAATAGGTTGTGATGTTGAAACGTCCGTTTGAAACCTTGCCTACCATATTGCCGCTTGCCGAACCGGCTGTGACATAGTAGGTGCTATAGCTCGAAACTATCCGCGCACCGGGGGCGCAGACATCAGGAAGTGTCGTTCCGTCGAATTTTGTTCCATAAGAGGAGAACGGGGCAATGGCTCCTACGCTATAACCCGAAGGTGCGGGATAGTATGATCCGCTTGTCAGGGCACCGCATGTTGTCCGGCTCACGTAGGCTCCGACAGCTATGACATTTTCGGCACATGCACCATCGTTGATTGAATTCTGCGGGCTGCCGTTAGTGAAGCCCGATATGGTAGCCGTGGAGGAAGGTGTGGGGCGGTTGGAGTATGTGAGGTCTTTCGTTGAGGAATAGAGATAAAGTTTCTGTCCGGTTTTGGCGCCGGTCACATTGAGCGCTATGACTTTGTCGCCGGTTTTCTGTGAAACGCTGTTGAAATCCGTATATACTTCAAAACGGTTGTTATTCGGATCAATGTAGGATCGGGCCGTAATTGATCCGTCGAAATAGGAAGTGAAGTCGGCAACTCCAATAGTCGAAACACTCCGGTCGGCGGAATTTATGGTGATGACGGGAGTGAATGTGCCTGCGGAGATTGAATATACTCCCCACTGCACATTGAGCACTGTATTGTCGGTTCCCCACAGGTCGGCAATTCCGGAAATGACATTGCTGGCGTTGCCGTGTAAGAAAGTTTTCAGGTAGGAGCCTTCACCGCTATCGGATGTTATGTTTTTGACTATCGATATATTGACATCCCCGTCGTTGCCCGCGCTCATGCAGATGATTCCCCGGCGGCCCTGAACCGCAAGCTCTCTCGAATATGCATCCGTGCCATCGTGCGGGCCGTAGGTGTGGCCGAGCGAAAGGTTCACCACAGCCGGCTTGCCTACCGATTCCGCATAATCAAAAATATTCCGTACGCCTTGCAGGATATTGTTGGTGTACAGGTCGCCGACACTGAGAGCCAGATCGGCACCGGTGGCCACCCCATAATATGGGATCGGCTGGCCGGTGAGCATTTCCGGTAATGCTCCTGTTGGCGTAGAGATATAGGAATAGTCGCCGTAGCCTTTATATGATCCGGCCATTATGCCGGCGACATGGGTGGCATGTGATTCGCTGTTGTCGTCGGTGGAGAATGTGGAAATGTTGTCAGGAGTGTACTCGGTGTATGTGCCATTGTTGGATTTAAACCACCATAAACGCTCTATGCGCGTGGCTCCTGTGCCATTGTCTTTCTTGAAGTTGATATGATTGGCTTCGAGTCCGGTATCCATCATTCCCACAATGACGCCTGAACCGTCGAAACTTAATGTCTGTCCGTTGTGGCTGAAGCCGTTCTGTACGTCTTCGATGTTGCCGGAGGGTCGGGCATAGTTCATGTCGGCTTTAAGTTTCTGACAGATTTCGGCACGCCGGATGCATGGTTCATTGTTGAGGTCGATAAGGTTTACGGCACTTAACGATGCAAGCACACATGTCGACATCTCTTCATCGACGGTCATATAAGCGATTTTGCGCAGGTCGTCGGCTGTGTAACCTTCCTCAAGGTTGATGAATACGGAAACTTTTTCTGTTGCGGGATTGTCCTGTCCGGTCGAACTGATGGTGTTGAGGTCAGGCTTGATATCCTCGTGCAGTTTCGCATATTCAAGGGCTTCCGACGCACGCTGCATTGTAGGCGGTGTGAGTTTGTGCTGGGCCGGGCATAGTGCTGACAGCGACAGGAAGATTGCGAGTAAAGTTTGTTTCATGTTTTATAAAGTAGGACTTATGTGAGATAATTCAGAAAGGTTACCCCATTAACAGGTGTAACCTTTCTGAATTAAAGGATAATATGGCTGATCCCTGAAGCGGGATATGTCATTGTTACTGCACTTTGGTGAGGCTGAAGCTCGGCATCTGGAAGTTGACACTGCCGAGGAAGCCGCCGCCGGTGTGGTTGCCCGGGGTGAATAGGCCGCCTGCGCATCCTATGTCGAATACGAACTGCGTAACCTCTTCGTTGGAAATTGCGGAAGAAGTTCCCGAGAGATAGAGTCCTTCCGAATCCAGAGGCAGGAGAACGACATCGGCTAATCCGAGGCCTGTGAAGTTAACGTCCGTGGCAAGAACCTGAGGCATATCAAGCGAGAGGATAACCTGACCGGTCGAAGCATCGAGCGAGAAGTCCAGAATCACATCGCCGAGATAATTGAGGCCTCCGATTCCGGAAAGTTTCACCTGTTTGAAGTGGTTGGGATCGCCTTCGGGGAATTCGGAAATGGTGCAGGTGTACTGACCGCGTGTTGTTGTCGAAACCCATTCGCCGACAAGATTGGAGAGTGCTTCGGGAAGCAGGTGGTCTTCGTCGACTAATGTTACGAGAGTGGTCGCATTGCTACCGATTTTCGCACCGGATGCGGCTACGATTGTGACAGTGAACTGACGGTCTTCATTGATATCGTCGTTGCTGGAGGGATGGAACTCAATAGCGCCTTCGGTTTCGCCGGCAGGTATCACGATGGTTTTAGATGTGATCATATAATTCTCATCCTCAACGGCGGGGTTGGCGCCGGTACCTTCGACTTCGACTGTCACGGTAACGGGACCGTTTGTTTCTCCGGAAAGCGCAACCGGGATATAGTAATATACGCCAGACGAGAAGTCCTCGGCAACGGTCATCGTTGCCTGCTGCATGTTGACAGTGACATCGGCCGTGTTGACGGGATCGTCGTCGTCGCATGCCGTCATCGTCAGAATAGCGAGCGCAATTGCAAATATTTTAGTTAGTTTCATATTTTTATTCTTGTTTAAAATTCAAACGCAAAGATTAATAGCCCGGATTCTGCTGACCTTCGAGAGCGGAGCATATCTGGATCTCATCGTAGGGAATAGGCCAGGTGTAGCGATAGTCGCCGGGGGTATAGACTGTCGTAGCGTCGTTGGTGATGAAGAGCGTTGAGATATCGACGGTTCCATTGGCAAGAACACCGTATTCGGCATAGCGCGAGAATCCGAGTCCCCAGCGGGCGAGGTCACGCAAACGGAAACCTTCGCCGATCAGTTCCATGCCACGTTCGAGACGGATGGCATCGCGCAGAGCGGTACCTGACATCGTTGTGTTCTCGTAGCCGATAATGCGGGCGGCGCGAAGAGTGTTGAGCGCTGCAAGCGCATCGCCTGACTTGCCTGTTTCATAAGCGGCCTCGGCAAGGATAAGATACTGTTCCGACAGACGGAACGGTTTAGCCTTGTTCTTGTAGTCGTTGGCATCCGAAGTGTTGAGTGTGGGATTGCCGGCATACTTGTTGAAGAAGTAGGCTGCGGTAGTCTGTGCGTCAATGGTCATGATCTTTGCTTGGAAGAAAGCATCGAAACGAATGTCGTTTTCATCGTACTGTTCGAGCCAATACATGGTAGGAATGCAATTGACGCGGGAGTCGAATTCGCTGATATAATTGTAGGCGTTGAAGAAGGATGCAGCTTGTGCAGCTTCTGCCTGATTGGCAAACGGCACGCAAAGGAGTTCCGACGACTGGTCGGTGGTCCACATGGTAACGTAGTCGTTGCCTTCAGCAAGAGCGAAAGCCGGGTTTTCGGTCACTTCCTTTGCGTAGTTGTAGGCCGAGTTGTAGTCGCGGCTCGAAAGGGCGACACGAGCCTGCATCGCACGCACTGTAGCGGAGTTCAGATAAGCGGAACCCGGGCTCTGAAGAACGGTGGTTACCGTTGCGGGACCCTGCTGCTCGTAGTCCTTTATAGCGGTATAGGCATCTGCGAGGTCGTCGTTGATCAGCTTGAGGGTTGCGTTCAAGGTGCTTCGTCCGGGATACTGAGTGTGGTCAATCAGCGGGTTGTATTCGGTTACAAGCTGACAGCCGAGGCCGGGTATGTCGCCATTTGCAGTGGTATAGGGCTGGCAATAGTGATCGAAAAGATAGAAATAGAGGTATGCCCGTGTGAATTTGAGCTCACCGACATAACGGTTCACGTCAAGAACTTCGGCGTCTTCAACGAGGTTGTTGTCAAGCAGTCTCTTGCCTTCGCTGATGGCGAAGTTGATGCTTTTCAACTGTGAGTAGACACTCTGATATTTTGAGGTTGTTTCATCCGAAGAAGCGAGATAGTTGCCCTGAATCTGACGCGATGTGCGACCGCCGTTACCGCTTAGACCGATATAATAATCAGCCTGAAGGTCAGGGTCGGTTACCCATGATCCGGCAGTAGCGCCACGAAGACAGTTGTATGCGTAGTTGCGGAAGTATTCAAGTCCTTTTGCGTTCTGGATCGCGTCCGGGACTTCGATTGCACCGGGAACGTTAACATCCATGTCACACGAGGACATTACCAATCCTACTGCAATCAATGAATATAATATTTTTTTCATAATTCGATGGATTCTTTTAATTGTTGGATTTAGAATGTCACTTCAACACCGAATTCATACTGACGGGTGTTGGGATACATCATCTGAACCACGTTTCCTTCGTATTCGGGGTCGATGCCCTTGAAGTCGGTGATGGTGAAGAGGTTGCGGCCGGTGAAATGGAACGATATATCCGACATGCGGATTTTGCTCATCCATGTTTTAGGCAGCGAGTAGGTGAGAGTGAGGTTTTTCAGACGGAGGAACGAAGAGTTTTCGACCCAGCGGCTGTCGGCCTGAATTTCCTGAGGAGCTCCGTAAAGGTCGCGTACGTTAGGCACGTCGGTCACGTCGCCCGGCTTGGTCCATACGTTCAAGAGATCTGTGGTGCCGTTGGTGTTGCGCTGAACTGACACTGTAGGATCGTTGATATACCAGTTGGTGGCATTGAAAATGTATTTCTGCGCGCTCCAGTTGAAGTCGGCGCGGAGGCTGATTCCTTTCCAGCGAGCGTTGATGCCGAAGCCGCCATTCCACGGTGCGATGAAAGTCTTGCCGAGGTCTACTTCGTCGCCGTCGTTGAATTTCTTGGTCGGATTGCCGTCTTTGGTAAGCCATATCTGCTGTCCGTCGCGGGGATCGACGCCCACGTAGCGCACGGAAGTGATGGCAAACGGATTCTTGTCCTTGCGGTAGGTCACGCCTGTTCCGGGGATGGTGAATTCATCGAGTCCGTTGAAGAGTTCGGTGATGGTGTTTTTGTTGTAGTTGAAGTTGACATCCACACCTACATACCAGTCTTTGTTCTGGAATATGTCGGCACCGAAGTCAACATCGACACCTACGTTGCGCATCGAGCCGCAGTTGGCGGCTGCGCTTGTCCATCCGGTTGTGCAGGAGAAAGGTACGTTCATGAGCATGTCTTCGGTGTTCTTTACATAGAAGTCGACGCTCGTGCGCAGACGGTTGTTAAGGAAGCCGAAGTCGAGGCCGGCGTTAAATGCCCTGATTGTTTCCCAGGTGAGTTTGTCGTTGGCGAGGCCGGCGATGCCCCATGAGGTATTGCCGTTGTAGACGGCGCCGGTGCCTACCGTACCGATATAGTCGTAGTTTCCGATGCCGCTCGAGTTACCGGCCGTACCGTAGTTGAGGCGGAGCTTGAGGTCGCTAAGCCAGTTGATGTTCTGCATGAATTGCTCTTTCTTGATGTTCCACATCGCGCCGATGGAGTAGAATGTGCCCCAGCGGTGGTCTTTGGCAAATTTAGAGCTGCCGTCGCGACGTACAGCGAAATCAAGGAAATAGCGTTCGTCGAAGCTGTAGCTGCCGGTAAGGAAGTAGGAGTTGATGATATACTCATACTTGCCGTGACCCACGCCGCTCATTGTAACGTTAGTTCCCTGTGTGAGCATGTTCTGGGTGGCGTTGGGCTGACCGGAAGTGGTGATGGAGAAGTTGTGGTTGCGGGTAATGATCGACTCCTGACCGAGAAGGAATGAGAAGTCGTGCTTGTCGTTGAGATTGAATTTGTATTCGGCAGTGTTGGTGTAGGTGAACTGATACCAGCGCTGGAATGCCTCTGACGACTGTGCGGGGATGTTGTTGAGCTGAATCAGGTCGCCCATGGGTGTCACCTCGTTCTCGTAGGGAGGACGTGCAGAGGAGTTGCGGTAGTCGAAGGCGTTTACGTTCTGCTGTGCGCGGATTGTAAGGCCTTTGACGGGGTTGATCTGCTCGTAGAGAGTCATCATGGCGGTCAGGTTGGTGCGTTTGCCCGTATAAGCCTTCTGGTTGAAGTAGTTCGGATCTGTGGTGCCTGAATAGTGGTAGTATTTGGCGCGTTCGCCGAACACAATGTCGCCATTGTCATTGAATGAATAGTAGTAGGGCGAGTCGTAGGGCAGAAGGTTGTAGATCTGCAGGAAGGGGTTGTTGGTGTAAACACCCCCATTATCAGAAGTCGACGAGGCTGCCGAGTTGGTTTCGTAGGTTTCGTAGCCGACGTTGGCCGAAATGCCCATAGTGAGCCAAGGTTTCACTTTGGAGTCGAGGTTGAAGCGGAGCGTTTCGCGGCGGAATCCCGAGCGGTCGATCACACCGTCCTGATCGTAGTGGGCGAGCGACAGGTAGTAGCGTGTTCTTTCCGTACCGCCCTGCACGCGTCCTTCGATAGAGTAAGTCAGAGCGTTGTTGTTGATCAGATAGTCTTTCCAGTCGGTGTTGATGCCATAGTTGTTGACAAGATTGCGGACATTGTCGCTTACGGGAGCGTTGACGAGATCGCGGAAGCGGATATATTCATAAGAGTCCATCAGGTCGATCTTGTCGTTGGCCACGTTGCTCCAGCCTACGTTTGCACGGATGGTGACCTTTGCATCTTCGCCATAACGGCCTTTCTTGGTGGTGATCACAATGACGCCGTTGGCGGCACGCGAACCGTAGATGGCGGCCGAGGCGGCATCCTTAAGCACTGTCACCGATTCGATATCTGAAGGGTTGAGAGTGGTGAATATCGACGAAGAAGCGGGAGCGCCGTCGCAGATAAACAGCGGCGTGTTGCCGGAGAGCGAGTTGTAGCCGCGGATACGTATCGACGAGGGCAGAGCCGAAGGTTCACCGGAATTTGAGAAGATCGACAGACCGGCCACCTGACCCTGAAGGGCGTCAACGAAGTTGGCCGACGGGGTATCTTCCATCACCTGTGTGCTGACCACCGACACGGCGCCCACAACGGAGCCGAGCTTCTTGCCCGAGCCATAACCGGTGACAACCACCTGGTCGAGGACTTTGGTGTCGTTGTCGAGGAACACTTTCATGTTGTCTGACAGTTTTACGGTGGCCGGTTTCATGCCCACGTAAGATATTGTCACCTGAGTGACCGATGCTGGTACGGTGATGGTGAATTCGCCGTCGCCATTGGTCATTACGCCCGAGGTGGCGCTGCCGCCCACCGGCTTGACTGACGCACCGGCCAGCGGCTCATCGTCGGCCGAGCTGAGCACCGTGCCGCGATAGGTGTGGTTCTGGGCTTGGGCGCTCAGTGCCAGCGTCACGATGGCTGCAAGTAATAAAAACAGCTTTTTCATACTTTAATTTAAATTAGACATATAAACTTTTAATGATTTCTTCTTTCCTTTCATTGCCGACTGCGCTCTGACGGAACCCCACCGCGGCGCTTTCGGCCGTTTGGTTAATTATGTATTATATATATGTGGAGTTGCGCGGCATGCGCGGAGGCAAGTTGTGATTGTGATTTGATGGATTCTCTCTTCTTCTCTCTTTTCTACTTTGTTACCTATTGTTAATAAAATCTGTTTCTACCTATTGTCTGTCATCCAAATCTCTTACTAAGAGATATGGATGACAGGCAGGCACATCGCTTCTTTTCCCGACTCCGGCAGAGCGGCCTGGAAGGCGGAAAACTGACAGATCAGGCGTTTTTTCGGGTGAAATGGCGGCGAACGGCTCCGGCGGGGCGGCAACCGGTCGTCAGCGAATGGCGGCAGTGACAATTGTGCGCGATTTTGCACCCCATTGGTTTACAATTGCCATCAATAACGATTTTAAAATGTCGTTTTGCGAAAAATTTAACATTCTGAATTTTCAACTCGACATCCCGCTTCTATATTGCCATATATCAAAAGATTATAATTAATAATCGGTGGTTTTTTATACCGATTTTTATGTTAAAAGCTGAAAATAAATGCTTTTAAGTGTTGGTATGTTAATTATTATTATTAATTTTGCACAATCCATATCTCTTAGTAAGAGATTTGGATGACAGACAATAGGTAGAAACA
>CAJJOX010000079.1 GCA_905193485.1 uncultured Porphyromonadaceae bacterium
TGCCTAGAGCCCTCTCTACATCAACCGCTGTCATGCTCATTATCCGGGCAGTAGTCTCGTTCCAGTCGTATTTTTTTAATTCATCTGAGAACATTTGCGTTATTAAGTAATTTAATCAGAAATTATAAGTGATGCCGACAGGCAGCGCACCCGTTCCAATGAAATGGTGATTGTTTATGCAACCGCTGTTAAGCGCAGGCTGCCAAACGGATATTTCCGGTGTCAGTGTCAGGTGCAGGTTGTCGGTAAGTCTGTAATCGGCACGTATTCCTAAATGGGCTGTGGGTGAAATATAACCATTGTTGTGGTTGCTCCAGCCTATTCCAGCTCCGATCAATCCTATAAAATTGAATCTTGATTCGGTCTGTCCGGTCATCGCAGCAGTAAGATTTAACAGATAGTCGAGTCTGACGGAGCCGATATCAAGCCGGCTTTTAGTGTCGCGGTCGACAAGGTCATAATCGAATGCGAGCTGAAGCCCGGATGATTTAGAGAACCAGTGACCGAATGAGGCACCTATTTTCCAGGATAAAGGAAGAACGGACTTGCCTAAAAGCGATTCACTGAACATGGAGGGACCTCCTTCGATAGATACGAAATTTGCGGGTAGATCGGTATTAAACAGTCGGGAGTCGTCGGGAGTCGAGTCACGGCTATAACGCCCGAATTTATAGCTTATGCCCGCCATGATATGCGCTTCCGGATTATACCGGCGCGATGAATGGCGCAAAGCCGTGATGCGGACGCTCGGCTCAAGAACAATGTCGAAGAGCGATGAAAGACGGAACGATGCCCGCAGACCGGCTCGCGGTCCCCATGTTATGTTGTTCGTGCTTATGTTATAGTGTGCCATACCGACACCGAACCCTACAAAGGGGGCAACGTCGAATGAGCGGTCGGGATCATATCCGTCGGCAATCGAGCCAAGGCTGAGCATATAATCAGCTGAAGCCGAAAGTGAGAGATAATCAGATTGGCTCTTCATCCAGTTGTATTCGCCACTGATGCGCCATGCGCTTGAAGACGTGAACCATTCACCGAGGCTCATGGCAAACGCATGGTTGGCAAACCAGTTTCTGTGACGGACAAACACGCCTCCTGTCAGATCCATGAAGAACCGGTGCGAGAACGGTTCGCTATGTAGTATGGATTCATTATCTCCATTGCGGAATCTGAGTTTACGCATACGGTAGATGAGGCCTATATTGACGGAAGGCATGACAGCCGGGTGAGGTGTAGGCAGAGCGGATAATTTTGATGACATGACTCGGACTGATGGCTCTGCATAAAGGCTGACAGTGGGATTGATGTTCCACAGGAATTGCAGACCGCCATGGAATCCTGCGGCAAATTTTCTGCCATTGCCGGAAGTCATGGCTCCGCTGACACCAAGCACGATGTTGCCGTCGAATTTCCTTTCGGGGTCATACCCGGTCAGAAGTGAATTGACATTGAGCAGATAGTCAATATCGCCCAGTCCTAACCACCGGTTTCTGGAACGCGGCTGATTGACCGTTCCGGCGTGAGCGCCAAGCCTTAATGCCGATGCCGCTGTGAACCATTTGCCTATAACCGCACCGACAGTCGCTCCATAGGCATATCCGGTGCCGGATGGCGAGTTTAAAATTGTATTGACGCCGGCATTGACGCCGAAGAAAAGATTGTCGGCGAAAGATTCGTTGACAAAAAGAGAATTGTCAACTTTGAATCCTTTGAGCGGATTCATGCGGAATCCGATACCGACCATGACAGAAGCGTTCCAGTCATAACGATTCCATGTCGAGGCCATATCGATGCCGTCGGAATAAAATCCTATGCGCGGTTCCATATAAAGATATGTCATCGGCGAAAGATATAAGCGCGGCTGTAATCCGATATGAAAGCCATAGGCCATTTTTTTATTGTGGCGGTTTTTGAATACGCCTTCCAGTTCGATTCCGGCCAGTCCGATGAGTTCGAAACGACGATCCGGATTATAGTTTCGCAAAAGCGAGGAAAAGTTCATGAGATAATCGGCGGAAAGGCCGATGAACTTCGGGGTTGATCTGTTGACACCTCTATGTTTGCCGAATTCAAGGCTGAGACGCCATCCGTGGACAGGCGAGAGCCAGTCACCAGCCGAGATCCCGAGGCGGAATTCCGGTCTGGAACTTAGACTGAATGTGCTGTTGTCGGACCGAGTCCAGTCAGCGCCGCCACCTATGGATAGAAACAGGTGGTCACCGAATTTTTTTGACTCAAAAGTTTCATTCGGATCCGGTTTCTGGAGTACATAGTCAAGTGCATTAATGGTAGAATCTATCGCTACCATTTTTTTCTGCGACGGTTCGGATTCATCAGCTAATGCCGGAGATGAAGAGAAAATGGTACCGGCAACGAAAATAATATATGGTGTTATGTCGATTGTTTTCATTGTTCTGTTTCGTTATTCTCCTCGAGTTCTTCAAATAGTTCAATCAGGTCGCCGTCAACTTTGGCGATCTCTTTCAGCTCCGGTTTCAGACGCAGGGCGTTTTCAAGGTGACTCATGGCTGCCATGTAGGCATCGACGCGGTTGGCGGCAATGGCCTTTATATATTCCTCTTCCGGAGTTTCGCCAAGTTGTTGCGCTTTTTTCCAAGCCTGTTCATTGGCTTTGAGGGCGAGAAGGAGCACCACCTCGTTGACGGGCGATTCCGCGGCTATTTCCTGCATGAATTCGGAGAAACGGCCGTTCATAACGTTGGTGTACATTATGGCCTTATGGAATTCTTCCGTGTCAGGGAGCAGTGAAGCAAGCGAATCAGCTTCATTAAAATTGTGCGTGGCCAGACAGGCGGCAATCTGATTATAGATTGCTTCTTCGGGCACTTTCTTGAATCCCGGTTTCAGGAATGGACGCAAAAGCGTGGGGTCGGCCTTGTCCTGATTTGTCAGCATAGCGGAGAGATCGCTGGCCGCCACAACAAAACCCGGATGCACTTTCAGCGCCAGCCGCATGCATCGTTCTTTTTCTTCGGGCGTTTTTGCCACATTCCGGTAATAGCGGAAAAATTCATATCTCGACAGTGACTCCGGTTTTGTTTCATAAATGCGCGCGATTTCGTCATCAGTCAGGTAGCGATACATCGAAGATATGAATTCATAGCTGACTTTTCGCATGCGTGGAAGATATTCCGAGGCAATGAGGCTGCTATAGCAGGGGAGCCGCCTGATCGCGTTTGACTGCGCATCAATCGCGTTTGCATGGGCATCAATGATTTTCTGCACATCATCGGCTTCAGACGTGTGTCCATCGGCTTTGAGCATACCGACAAGAGTTGTCCATGGCTCGACATAAGCGTTGCTGTGCAGTTCCATATATCTGCGTGTCTCAGGCGACAGATTGTTGGTGATGACACCGAGAGCCGACTGCATACGCCTGTTGGACAGACTGACGTTCAAATCATAACGTCCTTCCGGCGATGATGTACATGAAATGGTAAAACTTTTCAATGCAGCGTCGGGATTATCCTCAATTTCCCTGAGCTGCCTGATAAGCGCATTCATTTCGGATTCGTTGTTTCCCTGCGACAAGTCGAGTTTTGATTCCCCGACACGAAATGTCAGCATGACGTCGCCCTTGGTGTCACGCATCTGCATTTCCGGCGACGGAAATTTTGAGGAGTCGGCCAATTCCATTCCTTCAAGTTTATATTGAAAGAAACGCAACGGATTGACTATGCCACGTGCAATTGTCGTGGTGTCACGGTAGAATACCTTGTTATAGTCTTCCATGGCCATGAGCATATCGCAATGAAAGTCGTGGTCGGGATTGGCGAGATAAACGGAATCGCTCCAAGAGATGATATCATTGCCGTTGACTCTGTCGTGGGTCACGGTGACATATGGATTCAGCGGATCATGACCGGCATTGAAATCATGCATGCGATCCTGGGTTATATTGTATCGGAACCCATCATAGACCACAGGTTTCAGATACCACATGTTGGAAGCCGTGACGTTATAAAGAGCCGGCTGTATGATGAGGCGTGTCGAAGAATCAAACAAGCGTCCGGGCACCGTGATTCGTGTCTTGATATATGCATAGTTGCCTTTGAGTTCGACATCTGTCTTTTCCGGAGCCACAACCTTGAGCTTGCCCTTTCCTTTAACCGTGACACCTTCAAGAATGATGGCTGAACGTATCAGAGTCACATCAATGGTGAGTCTGCCTTCGACCGGCACCTCTGTTTCTTCCATGCCGGATATGGAGAATACGAGCTTGTCGTCGGAATCAACGATCACAAGATATTTACCTTCTTCATTCGTCGTCGAAAGGAGCTTGTCGGTTTCAGCATTGTAAATGCATACGCCAAGCAACGGCTGGCCGGAAACATCGGTGACTATTCCTCTGACGTTGATGTCGCGTGCCTCCGTCGAAAGAATGCCGATAATGCCGAGCAGAAGTGTGATTACAAATCTGGATTGTGTTATAATCGCTTTCATGTCCGGTGGTTTTTAATGGAATATATAGGAAAATGATATGTTGGCACGTATCGGTACAGGTATCCATTTTGTCATATTCTTCGTTTCGGGCTTTGGATCCGGGGACTTATAATCGAAGCCCCATATGTGTCCGAGTCCGATGCCGGTGGAAAACTCCACATTCCAATAGCGGCTGAGAACGAGTGCATATCCGTATGTAATACCGAATGCAGCGATATTCCCCTGATAACGCTGGCGCTTAAACTGGAGGTCATAACTTCCGCCAAGCAGGGCGAATCCCATAAAATGCCGGGCCATCGGACGGTTGAACCAGTAGCGCAGCTCCGGTTGGAAACGAAAATTGCGAAGCATGATGTCGGATCCGTATGGTGTCCGTTTCAGCGGACTGCCGGCAATGCCGATGTCCAGCGTGAGCCTCCCTGACAAACGTGTTTCGAGTGAGAGGTTGGGGCTCATTAACGCCCAGTCTATGGCATTTGTCTTGAGGGCGACACGTTGTGCGCTTAATGACATCCACGACAGAAATGTGATTGCAAGAAATAAAAAAAATCGATTGCGATTCATGAATAAATTGGTTGATAAGTATGCACTTTATAAGAAAAAACTACACTGCGTTAAAAAAAGCACCGTCCAGACCGGCTCCCGTCAATGGACGGTGCTATGTTTATGCTTGAGAATCGACACTGGCTACCGGGCGCAATCGTCAGTAATTGACTGGGTGATGCGCATGGCACAGAAGTTCGGGCCGCACATTGTGCAGAAATGGTCGTCGTTTTTATGACTTTCCACGTAATACTGTTTGGCCCGTGCGGGGTCAAGGGAGAGATTGAACTGATCTTTCCAACGGAATTCAAAGCGGGCTTTTGACAAGGCATTGTCGCGGATGTCGGCTCCGGGAAGTCCTTTGGCGAGATCTGCGGCATGGGCTGCGATCTTGTAGGTGATCACGCCTTGCCGCACATCCTCGAGATTCGGTAGGGCAAGATGTTCCTTTGGTGTCACATAGCAGATCATGGCCGTGCCCATCCAGGCTATCTGTGCGGCACCGATGGCGGATGTGATGTGGTCGTAGCCGGGAGCAATATCGGTTGTCAGCGGACCGAGGGTGTAGAAAGGAGCCTCGTGGCATTTCTCAAGCTGACGGTCCATATTCTCCCGAATCTTCTGCATCGGCACGTGACCGGGACCTTCTATCAGCACTTGCACGTTGTGTTTCCAGGCTATTTCAGTCAGTTCGCCAAGCACATCAAGTTCAAGGAACTGTGCACGGTCATTGGCGTCATGGATTGATCCGGGACGCATACCGTCGCCGAGCGAAACGGCGACATCGTAACGGGCGAGAATTTCACAGATTTCATCGAAATGCGTGTAAAGGAAATTTTCTTCATTATGCATGATGGCCCAACTTGTCATGATTGAACCGCCACGGCTAACACAGCCTGTCAGACGATCGCCGAGCATGTCGGCATGTGCGCGCAGGGCTCCGGCGTGGATCGTGAAGTAATCCACGCCTTGTTCAGCCTGTTCGATGAGAGTATCCCGGTAGATATCCCAGCTGAGATCCTTTACGCTTCCGTTCACCTTTTCAAGCGCCTGGTAGACAGGTACTGTGCCTACCGGCACGGGACAATTGCGTATGATCCATTCGCGGGTTTCGTGGATGTTGTCGCCGGTAGAGAGATCCATTAGAGTGTCGCCACCCCAATAGCAGCTCCAGACAGCTTTGCTCACTTCTTCCTCGATGCCGGAAGAAAGCGCCGAGTTGCCGATATTGGTGTTGAGTTTCACTGCGAATTTTCGCCCGATGATCATCGGTTCGGCTTCGGGATGGTTGATGTTGGCCGGGATGATGGCCCGTCCTGCGGCAATTTCGTCGCGCACGAATTCGGGGGTGATTTCTGACTTTATGCCGAGAGCCTCACAATTCATGTTTTCACGGATGGCGACATATTCCATCTCGGGAGTGATCACACCCTGTCGCGCCAATGCCATCTGTGTGATTTCGCGGCCCTCGCGCGCCCGTCGAGGCGCATATCGTTGATTGAAGCGGATTTCGTCGAGTGATCCGTCGGCTTCGCGCATGCGACCGTATTCGGAAGTGATCGCCGGGAGCTGATCAAGATCGTCGCGCTTGGCGATCCACTCCTCGCGCAGTCGCGGAATGCCCTTGTTGATGTCGGTCTTGACGGCGGGATCGGTGTAGACACCGCTTGTGTCGTAAACCATAACCGGTGCATTCTCATTCATCACTTTCTCTCCGTTGACTATTTTGACGGTAGGAGTGAGATTAACCTGTCGCATGCCAACTTTAAGATAAGGGTACAGCTGGCCGGAGAGGTAAATTTTTTCCGAGCCCGGATATGAGTTTACGTCGATATTTTCGATTGTCATATTTTCGGTTTTATGATATTGTCATTAAGCAAGAAACGAGGTGAGCGGGCTTGTGGCGACGGCGTTTCGGCTTACGGTGCCAAGCCCCGCGAGATAGGCTTTGCGTCCGGCCTCTACGGCGAGTTTGAATGCCACAGCCATTTCGACGGGATTGTCGGCTACGGCTATTGCGGTGTTGACGAGTACGGCATCAGCGCCGATCTCCATTGCTTCAGCGGCATGGGAAGGAGCACCGAGGCCGGCGTCGATCACTACCGGCACGCGACTTTCTGCAATGATGATTTCCACAAGATCACGTGTCTTAAGCCCTTTGTTGGTGCCTATAGGAGCGCCAAGTGGCATTACGGCTGAGGTGCCGGCCTCTTCAAGCCGTTTGCAAAGCACCGGATCGGCCTGAATGTAGGGGAGTACCTTGAATCCTTCCTTGGCAAGCACTTCGGTGGCCTTAAGCGTTTCGATCGGATCGGGAAGCAGATATTTGGGATCGGGATGGATTTCGAGTTTGATGAAGTCGGTGCCGAAACATTCACGCGCCAGACGTGCGGCCATGACAGCCTCCTCGGCATTGCGCACGCCAGAGGTGTTGGGCAGAAGCTGCACGTGGTCCCGGTTGATGTGCCGGAGCATGTCATCCTCCTCTTCATGTTGCATGTCGATGCGCTTCATGGCCACCGTGATCATTTCGGAGCCAGAGGCGAGGATGCTTTCAAGCATCAGGCGGTTGGATGAGAATTTGCCTGTGCCCACAAACAGGCGTGAGGTGAAATCACGCCCGCCAATTGTCAATATATCTTTCATTTTGAGTTGGATTGTTGGTTCATTAATTTTTCCATTACCCGTGAGGTATATTCCACCGGATCCGGAGCGTTGATTATAGCGCCCGACATGGCTATGCCGTTAACGCCGGTGGACATCAAGGTGTTGATGTCGTCAATGCCGATGCCGCCTATGGCCACTATCGGCAGTTCGACTCCCGCGGCACGCACCTGCGTCACAATGCTGCGATATCCTTCGAGTCCAAGCTCGGGGGCAAGTTTCTTTTTAGTGGTCGTGAAATGAAACGGCCCGAGTCCGATGTAGTCCACATCTTTGCCTTTGTATTTGATAATATCTTCGGCAGTGTTGGCAGTGATTCCTATTATGGCATGCGGTCCGAGAATTTCCCGTGCTTCAAGAGGGTTCATGTCGTCTTTCCCCAGATGTACGCCCGAAACTTTGAGATCATTGACCACCGATACGCGGTCGTCAATGATTAGGAATGTGTCTGTTTCCTGACACATGGGAATGATATCGAGTGCGGTTTGGCGCACCTCTTCGTCAGATGCGTCTTTCATGCGCAATTGTATCCAGCGACACCCTCCTTCGATGGCCATCTGCACTTCCTCAGCGATGGAATAGCGGTCGCTCGGATGGGTAATGAATTGTAACATAGTTTATTGAAGTGTGGATGAAAAATTCTTTGTAAAAAGGGCGACTGCCCCCTTGACAGCATAGCCGCCAAAACCATATTCTTTGACGGTATCGATCCGTTCGGGCGTGATGCCTCCGAGCGCGACGATGCGCGGAGTTTTTATCCTGTTGATGTGTTTGAGGTCTTTGTCGGTGAACACTGATTTATAGCCGGGTTTTGAAATGCTGTCGAAAACCGGACTTAGCGTCACATAGTCGCAATCGGTCGATGCGACTGTCTCTGCGATGCTATGGCATGATCGGCTCACCGGTCCGGAATAGAATGACGGAGCTTCCGGACAGCGACGGTTGAGATGCAAACCGCCAAGGTTGAATTCGGCGGCAAGTGAGAAATGTCCATGAATTCTAAGCCGGCGATGCAGCCGTTGCGGAATGGCTTCAATCAGATGGCGCATTTCGGTCAGTGACGCCGACGGATGCCGCAGGTGAGCCACATCCCAAAGACCGTTATCAAGCAGATCTATCACCGTTTCAGCCTCATTGTCTGTCAGCTCTTCGGGTGAGATGAATATCCTTAAAAATTTATCCGCCATAAAATGCCTTTATGATGATCAGGGAGTCGCTATCGTGCAGCGCGGTGCAATCATAATCTGATTTGGTGACGATTGTGCCGTTTAATGCCACGGCTATGCCTGTGGGATCAATATTGCGTGCGGCAAGGGCTTGCCTGACCGTCGAATCGTCGGGCAACTCTATCTCTGTGTCATTGATATGTACTGTCATTTTATTTTATATTTGGTGTGTCGCGGGCTGAACAGATGGTTCACCGGACCATGTCCGTGTCCGACAGACACGTGAGAACCGGCTTGCAACGCACGGGTGATGAATAGTTTTCCACGCATGGCGGCATCTATGATGTCGAAATCGAGGGCGAGATATGTGGCAATGGCTGCCGAAAGAGTGCATCCTGTGCCATGTGTGTTCCGGGTGTTTACGCTATCGGCGGTAAGGGTGATGAGTTCGTCGTCATCCTCGAGTGACAGGTAATCGATTTTCATATCCGTACGGTCGGTGTCGCCTCCTTTCAAAAGTATGTTTCGGCATCCCATGTCGTGGAGGACACGAGCCTGTGCGGCCGGATCGTCGGTGCCTGTCAGCACACGTGCTTCGTTGCGGTTTGGTGTGACAAGCGTCGCAATCGGAAACAGGAGTCGAATCATCGATTGTATGGCGTCGCGTTCGATCAGCATAGAGCCGGATGTGGATACCATTACAGGATCGACCACAAGATTGGTTACGGAATGATGCCGTAGGGCATTGGCTGTGGCCTCGACATTCGCACGGTCATAAAGCATACCTGTCTTAGTGGCAAGAGGGCGTATGTCCTCAAAAACCATATCGATTTGATCGGTAACCGATTGCGGCGTTATTCCCTGTATGGAGCGTACTCCGGTGGTGTTTTGCGCCGTAATGGCAGTGATTGCACTCATGGCATAACAGCC
>CAJJOX010000080.1 GCA_905193485.1 uncultured Porphyromonadaceae bacterium
CCCGGAGGCAGCCTCAGGACTGTCGACCAGCACAAAATCGTCGGGAGCGGCCCACCACAACGGCAACAGGCATCCTGCGCGACGAATGGCAACGGCGGCTTTCGGCGGCGTGAAACGGCGCTGTCCGAGGGCCAATGCAAGATCGTTTTCGGGATTGAAGAAGTGGATGCGTGGCATGTCATGAGCAAATCTGTCGCAAAGTTAGGTATAACTATGTGTGCGGGCAATAAAAAAAACTCTTCCTCGTTATAAAATGTAATGAACCGTATCCGATACATATTGCTTGCAGTTGTGGCGCTTATATCTTTCAATGCCGCATCGCAGAGGCTCAACGACAAACTGATGAATCGCCCGTATGCTGATCAGCGCCGCTGGCATCTCGGCTTTTCGGTGGGTGTGCATACGCAGGATATCCGTTTCACCCATAACGGTTTCGTGACCGATGGAGGTGAAACGTGGTTTATGGAGCAGCCTTCCTTTTCGCCCGGTTTTTGTGTCAACGGACTGATAGACTTTCGGCTGAACGACTATTTCAGTCTGCGTTTCTCGCCCGGGATGTATTTCGGCAACCGGGATGTCAAGATGCTCGACACAACCGGAGGCAATACGGCCTCGCAAAATCTCAAATCGGTCTATGTCGTGGCTCCGATCGACCTCAAATTCTCGGCACAACGATTCCGTAATGTACGCCCTTATCTGGTAGGCGGCGTGATGCCGGCATTCGATGTTTCGAAAAAACGCAGTGATTATCTTAAGCTCAAGACCACAGACTGTTATCTTACCGTGGGATTCGGCTGCGATTTCTATCTGCCTTTCTTCAAACTCAATCCCGAGATTAAATTTTGCTTCGGACTCGCCGACGTCATCCAGCACGACCGTCCGGATCTTGTCGACGATCCCGATCGGATGAAAATCACCCAGTCATTGAAAAAAGCCACCTCGCAGATGGTGGTGCTTACCTTTTATTTCGAATGATCAGCACAGCACTACACCGGTTTCGCGTGACTATTATTGCCGCTGCCGTCGCTCTGGCGGCCGCTGTCGGCATGCATGCGCAGACCGATCAGCAGTTTACGCAATATTTTGAGGTGCCGTCGCTTTATAATCCGGCTGCCATAGCCACAACCGACAGCATCCGCATCCGCGTCGGCGGCCGTTTGCAGTGGGTGGGCGTAGACAACGCGCCCAAAAGCTTTATCGCAACCGCCAATATGCCGCTCAAGCTGTTGGGCAAGCGTTTCGGCGTAGGCATTGTGGCGCAGCAGGAGTCGGCAGGATTGTTCCGCAATCTAAGTGTCGGAGTGCAGGCGGCTTATAAACTGAAACTGTTGAAGGGCGAATTTACCGCGGCCATTCAGCTCGGTTTTGCAAACGAAGTGTTTAAAGGGTCAGAGGTGTTTATCCCCGACGATGACGATTATCATGAAGGCACGGACGAGGCGATTCCGAATACCGATGTTTCGGGAAACGCCCTTGATCTCGGAGTCGGTGTGGGGTATGTGCACCGTTGGTTTTGGGCCGGACTTTCGTGCACTCACATCAATTCGCCCACGATCACTTTTTCTGATGATAACGGCATTAGCGGCGGGACTGCCGGCGGCGCCACCGGCGAAGGCGGTTCCGGCGAGTCGGGAACGGCCAAGAACTATGAATTTCAGCTGCGTCGCACGCTATATTTTATGGGCGGCAGCAATATTCCGATAAAAAACACGTTATTTGAAGTGATGCCGTCGGTGTTGGTGAAAAGCGATTTCACTTTCACCCGCGTTGAGGTCACCGGACGAGTGCGCTACAAAAAGTTTCTCTCTGCCGGGATAGGCTATCGCCATAACGACGCTGTGTGCGCCATGCTCGGCGCTGAATTCAAAGGATTTTACATCGGCTACAGCTATGATTATCCTGTCAGCGCTATTTCGAAGGCAAGCAGCGGCAGCCATGAACTGGTGCTCGGCTACAGCCTGAAACTCAATCTCTCGGGCAAAAACAACAATAAACACAAGAGTATACGCATAATGTAAGATATGAAAAGAATAACCCTCTATTCGCTGATAATAACGGCGCTTGCCGCGACCGCCGGATGTGCGTCGGGCCCGCGTAATTCCTCCGGTGGAGAAGTGACCGGCGTCAGCGCCACTTCATGGGCGGAACCCACCCCCTATGGCATGGTGCTTGTGAGCCGCGGGTCCATCAAGGCCGGACCGCAGGAGGCCGACAGCGCCTGGAATCTGCGTGCCGATTCCCGCGGAATCTCCGTTGACGCTTTCTGGATGGACGAAACCGAGGTTACCAACTCGAAATATAAACAGTTTCTCTTCTGGGTGCGTGATTCCATCATCCGTGAGCGTCTGGCCGATCCGGCCTACGGCGGCAATGAGGAATTCAAGATTGAGGAAGACCGTGAGGGCAATCCGATAAAACCCTATCTCAACTGGAGCAAACCGATTCCCTGGCGTAACGCCAATGAGGATGAGCAGCGAGCCATCGAGAGCGTCTATCGGATCAATCCCATCACCGGAGCGCGCGAACTCGATCCGGAGCAGATGAACTATCGTTATGAAATCTATAACCACACCGAGGCAGCCAAGCGCAAGCACCGCCTCAATCCGGCCCGTCGCGAATACAACACCGACCTTCCGGTTCCGACAGACATACCTGTCATTTCAAAGGATACCGCCTATATTACGGAAGACGGCGAGATAATCCGCCAGACAATCACCCGCGGGCTCACCGGCGACTATGATTTTCTCAACACCTATATAGTCAATGTATATCCCGACACCACGGCCTGGATCAACGACTTTGACAATGCCTACAACGAGCCGTACGTACGTATGTATTTCAACCACGGCGGCTACAATGAGTATCCGGTGGTCGGTGTTAGCTGGGAGCAGGCCAACGCTTTCGCCAACTGGCGCACCGATTATCTGCGCCGCTCACTCGGCTCGGCGGGTGTGTATGTCGAGCCTTATCGCCTCCCGACCGAGGCTGAATGGGAATTTGCGGCCCGGGCAGGAGTCAGTGACAATAAGTATCCATGGGAGGGCGATCTGCCGCTCACTGAAGAAAAGGGGTGTTTTTATGCCAATTTCAAGCCACAGGAGGGCAATTATGTGCAGGACGGACATCTCATCACATCGCGTGTGGGGACGTACGCTCCCAACGATTTCGGCCTTTACGATATGGCCGGCAACGTAAGTGAATGGACTTCGACGGCATATAACGAAAGCGTCAGCAAGCTCACGAGCGACATGAATCCTGAATATCGTTATGATGCCGCCAAAGAGGATCCCTACAAAATGAAACGTAAGATTGTGCGCGGCGGCTCCTGGAAAGATGTGGCCCACAATATCCGTTCCGACATACGCATGTGGGAGTATCAGAACGAGCAGCGTTCCTATATCGGTTTCCGTTGCGTGCGCTCCCAGATAGGCTTTGCCCGAGGCCAGAAGATAAAAAAATGACGCAGAGCATGCAATGCATCTCAATCATATAATTAAAATCAAGATAAAACACAATCCGACTTCAATGGGAAAAATAAGAAGATATAAAAATCGTGTGGAACGCTTTCTCTCAGGCGAGAAAGGACAGCGCTTTTTCAACTTCGCGTACAGTATAGGTGCCGCAATCGTAATCTGGGGTGCTCTTTTCAAGATTCTTCATCTTCCGGGCGGCAATACGCTTCTGTCGATAGGCATGGGCACGGAGGTGCTTATGTTTGTGCTCACCGCTTTCGACCGTCCGCCGAAAGAGTATAATTGGGAGGAAGTGTTTCCGGTGCTATCGTCGAAAGATCCGGACGACCGTCCCGATTTTGCGGGTGGCAATGGCGGCGTGGTGATCGGGGGCACCGGCGTTTCCGCAACCGGTGTTAAAGCCGTATCTCCTCAGCCGGTTCATGCCTCAGCCGGAGTCGAAGCCGGATCTCTTGATGCCGTCACCGAGCAATATATAGCCCAGATGGCTGCGACCACCGAACAGATGAGCCGTCTTCTCGCCACGACCGAGGCTCTCAACCGCGTCAGCGAAACGCTGCTTGACAGCTATCGTGCCATCACGGAGAATTCCGAGAATATCACACAAAGCTCCACAGGCTATGTAGAGCAGATGCAGAACCTCAACCGCAATATCAGCGGACTCAACACCATCTACGAAATACAGCTCAAGAGTGTCAGCTCGCAACTTGACGCAATCGACAGTGTCAACCGCGGCATTAAGGAAATCAGCACCATGTATGAGAACACGGCCGATGCCAGTGCCCGCTATTGCCGTGAGAGTCAGCAGATGGCATCGTATATGGCACAGCTGAATCAGGTCTACGCCAAGATGCTCAATGCGATGACCGTCAATATGTATGCCGCGGCTCCCATGGCTGCACCCGCTCCTGTCGCCGAGCCTGCCGCGCCACAGTCAGCCGCTCCGGCCGGTGAAGCGTGATAAAGACGGTAACCGAACAATATGAAAGTTTAAACAGATAGAAAATGGCTCAAAGCAACGTAAGACTGTCGCCGCGTCAGAAGATGATCAACTTGATGTATATCGTGTTGACTGCCATGCTTGCGCTTAACGTTTCGAGCGATGTGCTCGATGGATTCACGCAGGTTGAAGCAGGACTCGCGCGCACGAATGTGACAGTCAACGAGCGTAACGACGCCCTTTATGCCCGTCTTGAGGCTTTCGCCATGCAGAATCCCGAAAAAGCGGGTGCATGGTATGAAAAAGCCAATGAAGTGCGCATAGAGTCACAGCGCATATATGATCTCATCGATTCACTCAAGCTTGAAATAGCACGCAAGGCCGACGGAGCCGAGGGAAATCCCGCCAATCTTCTTAACCGCGACGATCTCGAGGCCGCGGCTGTGATAATGCTTAATCCCGCGACACGTAAAGGAGAGTCTTTGCGTGGCGAGATTGACAGCTACCGCACCTATGTGAAGTCTATCGTTGTAGATTCGGTAAAGCGAGACAATATCGACAAGACACTTTCCACAGCCGCTTTCCGCCGCCCCGGCGTGGTGGTCGCGCAGTCGTGGGAAGAAGCCAAATTTGACAATCAGCCCGTGGTGGCCGCCATCACACTTCTCACCAAACTGCAAAACGACATCCGCTATGCCGAAGGCGAGGCTCTTGCCACACTTCTCGGTCAGGTCGACGCAGGCGATGTTCGTGTCAATGAAATGAACGCATTCGTCATTCCGCAATCGCGTATGGTGATGCGCGGCGGACGTTATGCCGCCGACATCGTTCTTGCCGCCGTCGATACCACGGCACGCCCTGTCATCTATATAGGCGGAAAAGAGATGGGCTCGGGACACTACGAATTCACAGCAGGCTCGCCTGGATCCTACGATTACTCGGGCTATATAGAAGTGCCCCATGGCGACGGCACGATTTCAAAGCATCCGTTCTCTTCGTCGTATACGGTCATTGAGCCTACGGCAACCGTTTCGGCTACGATGATGAATGTGCTTTATGCCGGCATCAACAACCCCATAGGCATCTCGGTGCCCGGTGTACCCGCATCTGGCGTCAGCGCTTCGATGACCAACGGCACGCTGACAAAAAACGGCGACCATTGGATCGCACATCCCACGAAAGTCGGAGCTGAAGCCGTGATAACGGTCACCGCGACCATCGACGGGCGCTCGCAGACGGTCAACACCACCTCGTTCAAGGTGCGGAAACTTCCCGATCCGGTGGCATTCATCAGCATTCCCGGCGCCAATGGCACGACGGAACGCTACAAGGGCGGCCGCGCATTGTCGAAAGCCGCCATACTCAATGCCAAGAGCCTTGACGCGGCCATCGACGACGATATGCTCAACATCGATTTCCGCGTCACCGGGTTTGACATCGTGATGCTTGACTCCAACGGCGACGCCGCCCGCGAACGTTCCAGCGGCGCCAATTTCTCGCAGCAACAGAAAGACCGCATCAAGCGCATGTCGAAGGGTGTATTTTATATATCCAATATCAAAGCCATCGGTCCCGACGGCATCGAGCGCACTCTCTCACCCGTTGAAGTGAGAATGGGTCACTGATTCCAATAAAGAAAACGAAAACATGTCACTATAGAAAAATGAAAAAGATAAAACGACTGGCACAGACCATTTGCGCCATAGCGGCCGCCACGATGATAGCTCTGCCCGTATCGGCTCAGGACACCGGCAGTTCGGCCACGATGCGTCGCGGATCGCGTGACAAAAAGAAAGACGAAACGCCAGGTGTGACAACCCGCATGCAGCACCGCATGACCACTGAGCCGACGTCAGACGCCGATCTGGCCTGGATGAAGGTGATCTACCGCAGTCTTGACCTGAACAAAGACGAGAACGCACCGCTCTACTTTCCCGAGCAGCCTGTCGACGGCAACGAGAGCCTTTTCCGTATAATCATGCGTCTACTTGCATCCGGACAGATCGCGGCTTACGAATATAATGACGGAGGCGAAGATTTTTCCGATAATGCCAAAGTCAAGGTGCGCGACGTTCTCGACCGCTATAATATTTATTATAAAGAGGGACGTGGAAGCAACGAGCGGCATCCGAAATTTGAGATCGAGGCTGTCGATGTGCCTGCCACGGAGGTGCTGAGCTATTATATCATCGAACGTTGGGAATTCGATACACGCACCAACCGCATGCGGTCGCGTGTCGAAGCCATCTGTCCTGTCCTGCACCGCGATGACGACTATGGCATGAGCGCTTTGAAATATCCTATGTTTTGGGTGAAATATGACGATCTGCGTCCATATCTATCCACGCAGAATATCTTTATTTCCGACGCCAACAATCGTCCGTCGTGCACCTATGACGACTATTTTCAGCTCGGCCTCTATGATGGCGAGATCTACAAGACGCGCAATCTCCGCAACCGCTCCATGCGTCAGCTCTATCCCAATCCCGATGATCTGGCCCGAGCACAGGACAGCATCCAGCGTCAGCTCGACACATTCGAAGATAAACTTTGGGTGCCGTCGCTTGAGGAACTTGAGGCTGAGCGTGAACGTCTGGCCGCTCTTGAGGCGGCTGCGGCAGAAGGCGATTCCACCCCCCTAGCCGCCCCGGCAGAAAAGCCTAAAGGCCGTTCGTCGACAACACGCCGAGGCACTCCCCAAAAAGATAAAAAGCCGGCCGTGAAAGCCAAACGCGGCAAGTCGAAAGGTCCCAAGACAAAAGAGAGCAAGGCCACAACGGCTCCACGCCGCAGTGTGCGCGACCGCAAACGTTAAAAACCATAGCGCTATGGACAACCGTGATATCGATATAAAGTTGTTGCAGATAAGCGAAGTGAAACCATTCACTCATGTCAACCGCTGGGAAATGATGCTTTTCCGCGGCGGCGATGTGGATGTCGAACTATCGACTGAGTTTCGTCGTAATGAGCCGAAGCATACCGTCACATTGCGTCTGGGTGCACATTACAACACTCTGCGCTCTCAGATACGCCGTCGGTTGCTTGATTATGTCATAGATGCCGAATTCAGTGTCAGCGCTCTCGACGACGTTGTCGATATGGCGGATCATGAGCTTCTCATCACACCCGAACTGTTGCGGATGATGCTCAGCATCACCATCGGCGCCATACGTGGCATGATCGCATTGCGCACATCCGGGTCGGCTCTCGCTCCCTATCCGCTGCCAATCTACAATCTCGACTCTCTTATCGGAAAGATCGAAGACAAGACTGTCGATATCTGATCGCTGCGGAGTCTGAAGCCTACCCGCCGTGCCTGGTATTCAGCCTTTGGCGCAGCAGATCCATGAAACGGTGGCTTTTGAGTCCCCAACGGGGAGCTATGAGAAGCGAGGAGGGGGATTGTGACACGAAACGTTCGACGATTATGTCCTGACGAAGGCGTTGCAGAATCCCGCAGCATAAATCGGCATAACTCTCGGCTGAGAAATTTTCCATTTCGATTTCGCCGCGTTCGGCCATCGAGGCCAGTCGTGTGCCGCGCACAATCTGAAGCTGATGGAATTTCAATGTGTCGACGGGAAGTCTGTTGACGCAATCGATGGTGTGCATCATGTCGGCACGTGTTTCACCCGGGAGGCCAAGGATAAGGTGAAGGCCGGTCGGAATGCCTGCGGCGTGGGTGCGCTGTACGGCTTCAACGGTGTCGGCCCAGCAATGGCAGCGGTTGACGAGCGCAAGTGTGGTGTCGTTGGCCGTTTCGGCTCCATATTCCATCATCACGAAATGTGTGCGTGCGATGGCCTGCAATTCAATAAGCAGATCATCGGGCATGCAATCGGGTCTTGTGCCGATTATCACGCCTTTCACATCGGGCTGACTCAAGGCTTCATGAATGAGGCCGATGATTTTGTCTACCGGTCCGTTGGTGGATGTGAAGCTTTGGAAATAAGCGACATAGTGCATGTCGGCGTGCTTTCTTGAAAAGAATCGTTTCCCCTCTTCGATCTGCCGGGTGATGCTTCCGCCTTTCAGCGAGTAAGACGGGCTGAATGCCGCGTTGTTGCAATAGATGCAACCGCCCGAGCCTTTGGAACCGTCGCGGTTAGGACAAGTGAATCCGGCGTTGACGGTGATTTTCTGAATGTTGCCGGGCAGATAACGGGCAATAAACTGTGCAAACGAGCGGATCTCGGCGTGTGGCATGGTGGGTGGCAGTGTCAGAACAATCGTGTGGCCTGTTGCCGGAGCATGCAGTCGAGAATTACCATGGCGGCCATCGCTTCGACCACAGGCACGGCACGAGGTAGCACGCAAGGATCATGCCGCCCGCGAGCATGTAATGTCGTGGGCTGCCCGCTGTCGGTGACAGTGACTACATCGCGCAGCAGAGTGGCCACAGGCTTGAACGCCACGCGGAAATAGATGTCCTCGCCATTGGAGATGCCCCCTTGAATGCCGCCGGAATGATTTGTGAGGGTGTGTATGCGGCCATCGGCGTCGGATATGAAACTGTCTGTCATCTCGCTGCCGAGCTTGCAGCATCCGTCGAATCCCATGCCATAGTCAAACCCTTTGGCGGCGTTGATCGACATCATCGCCGCAGCAAGACTTGCGTGCAGTTTTCCGGCTACCGGATCGCCCAATCCGGCCCGGCATCCTTTGATGACACCTGTGACCACACCGCCGATGGTGTCGCCGGCAGCTTTCACACGCTTGATGCGCTCTTCCATCTGCCGCGCGATGTCGGGATCGGGACACCGCACGGAATTGGAGTCGATCATTGCGGGATCGATACGATTATACGATCCCGGCATGACGATGTCGCCGACTTGCGAGGTGTAGGCGAAGATGGTGATTCCTTTTGTTTCGAGCGCCTGTCGTGCAAGTTCGCCTCCCACGATGCGTGTCGCCGTTTCGCGAGCCGATGATCGTCCGCCACCCCTATAGTCGCGCAGACCGTATTTGGCGGTATAGGTGAAATCGGCATGCGACGGCCTGAATGTGTGCCGCATTTCGGCGTAGTCGTTTGAACGGTGGTCGGTATTGGCGATTGTGAATCCTATCGGTGTGCCAGTGGAGTATCCTTCAAACACGCCCGAAAGGAGTGTCACTTCGTCGGCTTCGTTGCGGGAGGTGACGATGTCCGATTGACCCGGGCGACGGCGTCGCATGGCATTGCGCAGGCGGTCGAGGTCAATTGCTATCCCGGCAGGCATCCCGTCGATCACACCGCCGCTGGCCGGCCCGCGGGGTT
>CAJJOX010000081.1 GCA_905193485.1 uncultured Porphyromonadaceae bacterium
TTGGGGACGGTTGGCATTGGAGGGGAGGGGAGCGGGATCTCCGTCATGCGGAGCCTGCAAACCGTCGGGAGCCTTGGTGGCGAGCACCATCTTGATGCCGTGACGGGCGCCGATATCGAGTATGCGGGCGATATCGCCGTAAGGCACCGACACATCGGCGCGCACCGACACCACAAGCTGGGAGCCCTCGGGCGTAATGCTTTTTTGCTCTGCGAGAAACGCTTCAAGCGAAGCCGGATCAACGTTTGTCAACGAGCTGTCATCGTCTGAAAGCTGCGCGATGATCACGCCGTCGGGGAGGACATGAACATAAACCTGCGGCTTAATGGCCGTCTGCTCGGAACTTTGCGGAAGATTGAGTTCGAGAGCCGTAGGAAACACATAGGTCGACGTGACCATAAAGAATATCAGCAGCAAAAAAATGATATCGGTCATCGATGCCATCGAGAAGAGCGACGACATCTCGTATTGTCGTTTCAGAGCCATCGGCGTAAGGATTATGAGTTGGCTGTTTTATCCTTTTTCACCGGTTCATTGAGGAGATCCATAAACTCCATGGTGGCCGATTCAAGGCGGCGCATCACACCGTTGATGCGTGCCACAAGATAGTTATAGGCAAAAAGCGCGACGATGCCCACAATCAGACCGGCGACCGTTGTGACCAGAGCCTGATAGATGCCGTCGGCGAGAACGCCGATGCCGGCCGAGGATCCGGCCGATGCCATCCCGTAAAAAGACTGCACCATGCCGATAACCGTGCCGAGAAACCCGAGCATAGGGGCTCCGGCGGCGGTGGTGGCAAGCCAGGGAAGACCTTTGCCGAGAGCAGCCACTTCGATATTGCCCGTGTTTTCGATTGTCACGAGCACGTCGTTCATCGGGCGGCCGATACGGCTGATGCCTTTGTCTATAAGCCGTGCGTAAGGGGTGTCGGCACGACGACAGATATTGTGGGCGTCATCGATACGGCCTTCGACAATAGCGTCGTTGATGCGGTGCATGAAGCCCGGATCCTGCCGTGAGGCACGGCGGATGACAAGAGCACGCTCGACAAACACATATATGGAGATGAGAGCGAGCAGGGCGAGAGGAATCATGATGAAACCGGCGTTGACGCACAGATCCCAGAGATTGGGACCCTGGGGAGCCGGAGTTGCTGCATTCAGAATCATGGGCGGAGGAAGTGGAAGTTAGATGTTAATGATTGATATCAGCGCTTGCCGATGCACTGGCGATAGCGGCGGATGGTTTCTTCGAGTCCGAGATAGAGGGCATCGGCAATGATGGCATGTCCGATCGACACCTCGTTGAGATAGGGGAGCCGGTCGTGGAAATATTCGAGATTCTCAAGGTTGAGGTCATGGCCAGCATTAACGCCGAGTCCCGCCTTGTGTGCGGCGATACTTGCCTCGACAAAAGGAGCCACGGCTTTTTCACGGTCAGCGGCATAATTGTCGGCGTAGGGCTTGGTGTAGAGCTCCACCCGGTCGGCGCCGGCGCGTGCGGCGGCACGGATATTTACGGGGTCGGTATCCACGAAAATCGAGGTGCGGATGCCTGCTTCGCGCAAACGGTCGACAATAGCGGTGAGGAAATCGAAATTGGCTTCCACGTCCCAGCCCTCATGCGAAGTGAGGTCGCCGGGAGCGTCGGGGACAAGCGTCACCTGTTCGGGACGGATCTTCAACACGAGATCCATGAACCGGTCGGAGGGATATCCCTCGATGTTGAATTCGGTTTTTATAAGGGGACGCAGGGCAAAGACGTCGTCGTGCCGTATATGGCGTTCATCGGGGCGCGGATGGACGGTGATACCGTCGGCGCCGAGGCGCTCGCATTCGCCGGCGAAACGCTGCACGTCGGGCACATTCTCGCCGCGGGCGTTGCGCAGCGTGGCGACCTTGTTGATATTTACGCTTAAATTTGTCATCTCTAAGATAAAACATTACTGTTTGGAGCGGCGTTGTTAATACAACATAGCTCTCTTCTGAAATTTAATTGCTAAATTTGCATTCGCAATCCAAAGAGAGCACAAATTTACACAGAATAAATGGGAATTGAAAGCGAAATGACGGCAAATAAAGGCATATTTTCTCCCCGCGGAGAGCGTGAGTCCGACACCGGCCACTCGCTGCGACGCCTGTTTCCGCCGCTTCCTGAAAGCAGCGAACTGACGGTTGAATGCCGGCGCGACGCCTACAGCGCCTCGGCAATAGCACGCGCCGTGGAAGATGCCGACGCCCATCTGCTCAACCTCAACGTCACTTCGGCCGATCCCGGACCCGACGAAGTGTCGGTCGATCTGAGGATCAGCCACCGCAACACCGGCAGCGTGGCACGGTCGCTCGAGCGCTATGGCTTCCGCGTGACCGGAATCCGCGAAGGATATGACGCCGATTTCGAAAAAATGCGCAGGCGCATCGACGAGCTCATGACCCGGATAGAGCTTTGATCGTACAGCAATATCATCCCTCAATCTCTCCGACCAATCACTCCACACATCATTCATTCTACAATGAAAAGAATAGCCATTTTCGGCAACAAATCGCAAAAATCGGGTTTCGACAAACTCGCACGCCTCATAGAACTGCTCCGCGCGGCCGAACCGCGCTTCGATATCATCGTGCAGCGACGCTATATGGAATTTCTCGAACGGACAATTGCGTTGGCGCCCGACACATTCCGGCGTTTTGAAACATATGAGGGCGACGCCGATCTGGCTCTGAGCATTGGAGGCGACGGCTCGTTTCTTACCGCCGCGGCCAGTGTGGGCGGCTACGAAACGCCTATCCTCGGCATCAATTCCGGACATCTGGGATATCTTTCCGCCGCCGAGCTTGAAAACCCTAATGAGATCATAGCCGAAATTGCCGACGATGACTACATCATCAGTCCGCGTTCGGTGATAGAAGTGCAGGTGAGCGGCCACCATACCCTTGTGCGGCATGCCGCACTCAACGAAGTGGCCATACTCAAACAGGATACCGCATCAATGATCACCGTCGACACGGCCATCGACGGATCCCCCTTGGCCAAATACCGCGGCGACGGGCTTATCATATCGACTCCCACCGGATCGACAGGCTACAATCTGTCGGTAGGCGGCCCGATAATGGATCCTACGGCCGCCAATTGGATCATATCGCCGATCGCCCCCCACTCGCTTAACATGCGTCCGCTGGTGGTCAGCGACAGCGTGGTGATGGAATGCGGCATCAATTCGCGGTCTGACCATTTCCTACTCAGCGTCGACGGAAAAGCCACACCGCTGCCAGTCGACACACGGGTAATCCTGCGCCGCGCCGCCTACGACATCAACGTGGTGATGCCACGCGACTATAACTTCACCGAAACCCTTCGGGCAAAACTGCTCTGGGGCATTGACGGCATATGAAGCCACAAGTAAGGATCATCCACCGCGCCGGCACCGGAAATATGATCGGTCGACGGCTCGGCGACGGCACGATACAGATCACCCTTCCTGCGGGAGTGGATGAACGCCGTGCGGCCGATGCGATCGAGAGAATGGTGAAACGCATCGAGGAAAGAACCCCCGTCGTGACCGATGCTGAAAAGGCCTTGTTTCGTGACGGCATGGCGGTGGAAACAGACTATATCAGATTCAGGATTTCTAAAAAAGGCGCGCCTGCAAACCGTATCATAGCCATACGCGCTCCGGACGGATGGACGATAGCCGTAGGCGAAGGCTTTGAATTCGGCCATCCTCAGACCGATGCCGGAATCAGCAATGTGATGCTGCGCGTGGCTTCGGCTTTCGCACCCGCCTGTCTGCTGGCCGAAGCAGAAGATATTGCCCGCGGAATCGGAGTGGCGCCGCGATGCTGGAAAGTCGGTCGCGGAGTGCGCACACTTGGGTCTTGCCGTTCCGACGGCAGCATAATATTGTCGGCCGCCGTCATGTTTTTGCCGCATGACTTGCGCGAATACATTGTGTGCCACGAACTCGCGCACCTCACCGAAATGAACCATTCGGCTGAATTTCACCGTTTATGCGACAGATACTGCGGCGGCAGAGAGCGCGAACTGTCGGTTCGGCTGAAAAATTTCCGGTGGCCGATAATACGTGTTTAAGGCATAAATGCACTATCTTTGCACTCCAATCCGTTGTCACCGATGAAAAGATACAATGCGCTCAACAATTCTCTCGGCTGGCTATGTTTCGTGATTGCCGCCGCGACCTACCTGCTTACGCTTGAGCCCACTGCCAGCTTTTGGGATTGCCCCGAATATATCGTTCAAGGTTTCAAGCTCGAAATCGGACACCCTCCGGGCAATCCCGTGTTCATGCTCGCCGCACGCTTTTTCGCCAATTTCGCCATGGGCGACGTGACAAAAGTTGCCGTGATGATCAACGCGATGTCGGGGCTGCTTTCAGCCGGCACCATACTGTTTCTTTTCTGGACCATAACCCATCTGACAAAAAAACTCATCGTCAGATCCGATGCCGCAGAAATCTCTGCGGTGAAAATGACGGTGATAGTCGGCTCCGGAGTTTGTGGCGCGCTGATGTATGCCTGGAGCGACTCTTTCTGGTTCTCGGCCGTCGAAGGCGAAGTCTATGCGTTCTCGTCGTTCTGCACGGCTCTCGTCTTCTGGCTCATCCTCAAATGGGAAAACCGTGCCGATCGTCCCGACAGCGACAAATATCTGATCCTGATAGGCTACGTGATCGGCATTTCGATAGCGGTCCACCTGCTCAACCTCCTCTGCATCCCCGCCATCGTGCTCGTGATATATTTCAAACGGGCAAAGGCCGCCAACGCCAAAGGCTCTCTGCTGGCGCTCCTGATATCGTTTGTGATCGTGGCATTCATTCTCTATGGCCTTGTGCCGGGACTTATCAGCGTGGCTCAGGATTTTGAACTGATTTGCGTCAATTGGCTGCACATGTCGTTCAACACCGGCGTGATCATCTATGGCATATTGGCCGTCGCCTGCTTCATCTGGACTCTCTGCAACCTCTACAACAGCCGCACCGTAAACCCCGCGCTCATAAAGGTGTCTTTCGCTTTGAGCGTGCTTCTGAGCGGCATCCTGTTCATAGGCGCCTCCGTCACCATCGGCCTGCTGCTGTTCACCGGCCTCTGCGTCTACCTGTATATGGCCAAAGGCAAAATGATGCTGTCGGTGAGAATGCTGTCGTTGATCACGCTGAGCATAATGGTGATGTTTATAGGCTATTCGTCGTATGCGCTGCTGCTCGTCCGGTCTTCGGCCCACACTCCGATGAATCAGAACGCACCCGACAACGTGTTCACCCTTGCATCCTACCTCAACCGTGAGCAATACGGCGACCGTCCGCTCCTCTACGGACCAACGATCAACATAGAGAAATACTACGACGATAAGGGCAAAGCCCATATCACGGCAAATGATCCGCGTCTGTGGGTGCAGGAAGGCGGCAGCTATGTGATGAAAACGACTAAGGGCGCCGATCAGTATGCCCGCGAGGTAAAGGTTTCGCCCGACGCTCCCGACAGATATCATAATCTCGGCGGCAAGGAAACGCCTGTCACCGCTCCCGAACTCAACATGCTGTTTCCCCGCATGTATGAAACATCCAAGGTCAACGACTACAACAACTGGGTCGGTGGTTCGGCTGAAAATCCGATGAACACCAAGGAAGTCGATGTGATTATAGCTGAAGATGAGTTCGGCGAACCGATTGAGGAAATGTCAAGGCCTATGAACAAGGCCACTTTCGGCGAAAACCTCAAATATCTGCTCAATTACCAGCTCAACCACATGTACTGGCGTTATTTCCTCTGGAACTTCGCCGGTCGCCAGAACGACATTCAGGGCAACGGAGAGCCGACTCACGGCAACTGGATTTCAGGCATACCCTTTATTGACAACGCCCGTCTGGGCGACCAGTCGCTGCTCCCCGACGAGCTTGGAAAGGATAACCCCGGACACAACGTATTCTTCATGCTTCCGCTTCTGATGGGGCTTCTCGGCCTCTTCTGGCAGGCTGCGGCCGGCAAACGCGGCATCGAACAGTTCTGGGTGGTGTTCTTCCTCTTCTTCATGACAGGCATTGCCATCGTGCTGTATCTTAACCAGATTCCCGGTCAGCCCCGTGAACGTGACTATGCTTTCGCCGGCTCATTCTACGCCTACGCCATCTGGGTTGGCATGGGAGTGGCCGCTATCTGGCGCATCGTATGCAGACTCTCAGCCAATATCAAAAAAGGAGAGCCGAAACCGGAGCTTACCGACGGTAATGCCGACGGCAAGTATTCTTTGGCCGGAGCGGTCATTGCTGCGGTTATCGGCATTCTGGTGCCCCTGCAGGTAGTGTCGCAGACTTGGGACGACCACGACCGCTCGGGACGATACACAGCCCGCGACTTCGGCATGAACTATCTCAACTCCCTCGACAAAAACGCCATCATCTTCACCTACGGCGACAACGATACCTTCCCGTTGTGGTATGCACAGGAAGTGGAAGGTGTCCGCACCGACGTGAAAGTGGCCAACCTGTCATATCTCACCACCGACTGGTATATCGACCAGCTGCGTCGTCAGAGCTACGACGCTCCCGGCATAGACGTCCTGGCCAAAAGCTCCGACTACGCCTACGACGCGCGTCAGGCTTTCTTCTTCCCTGAAAAAGCAAGCACTGAGTTTGTCGATGCCACCAAAGCCCTCAAGGCCGCATATGGAAACGATGACAACAAATTCCCGTATCCTTTCGTGACCATCGCAGCCAATGGCGAAGCCGCTGTCAAGGCAGGCCGCATCAAAGCCGGCGAGGAAGTCAGCGACATCCAGCTCGCGCTTCCCTACAGCAACCGCAACGGCGTCACAATCAACAGTGTGATGGTGATCGACGTTCTCAACTCCAGTGCTCGCAACGGCTGGAACCGTCCGATCTATTTCGCCACCACCGTTCCAACCGAAAATTACATCGGACTCGATCCTTATTTCAGCCAGACGGGTCTTGCCTATGAAGTGGTGCCCGTCTATCATGAAGATGCGGCGGGAGTCAACACCGAAAAGATGTATCGCAACATCACCGAACTCTGGCGTTGGGGCGGACTCGACAAGGTTAAGAAAAAAGGCGACATCTATCTGGATGAAACCGTGCGACGCATGCTCACGTCCAACCGTGGTGCAATCTTCGATCTTACCCGCTGCCTCGGCATCGAAGCCTATAACGCCAAGACCGATCCCGCCCGGTTCATCTACGGAAACGCTGCCGATTCTTTGGACATAGAGCTTACGGCTGAAGAAAAATCGCGTGCCGACAGTTTCGTGAACGACCGCGTCGACAAGATGCTCACTCTGCTCAAACTCCAGAAAGAGAAACTGCCGGAAGCTGCAATGGACTATACGTTTATTGAATATGATCAGCTCTGTGAGGCCTACAGTCTGCTCCATGAGATTACCGGCGACGACAAATACCTCAGACAATGCTTGTCTCTCCTCGAAACCGAGCTCGACCGCTTCGGAAAGTTCATGGGATATTACGATAGCCTTCCGGCGCCGCTTTATAACGCGTTGTCTGACCGTGATCTCATGATTATCAGCTATTATCCGATGCTCATTCGCCAATATTACCAATATAGCGGCGATATGGAGGCAACAAAAAAATTGCTTGACAGTCTTGAGAAGAAATACAAGTTCAAACTCGATATCTGATCGACTCCGACCCTTTACCGTCCCGACAGAAAATAAATGCTTATCGAACAACCGCCTTTGCTTTACCGGCTCCTGTTTCCGGAAGCGATCTGGCGAATAAAACAGAAGAAACGTCGCGTGGTGTATCTAACCTTCGACGACGGCCCTATACCGGAGGTGACGCCGTGGGTGCTCGACTTGCTCGACGCCCACGGCGTCAAGGCCACATTCTTCCTGGTAGGCGACAATGTGCGCCGCTCACCTCATCTGCTCGAGGATATAAAGCGGCGCGGACACAGCTGGGGCAATCACACCATGCACCATCTGCAAGGCATGAAAGTGACATCGCTGCGATATATGCGCGACATCACCGAAGCCGACATGCTGATCGGATCGCCTCTTTTCCGTCCGCCCCACGGCCTCTTGCGTTGGAGTCAGGCAGCGGCGATCAAAGATCACTACAACATCATAATGTATGATCTCGTGACTCGCGACTACAGCAAGAAAATGAATCCGGCAAGAGTGCTCGAAAACGTCAAGCGCTATGCCCGCAACGGATCCATTATCGTGTTTCACGATTCGCTTAAGGCAGAGCGCAATCTGCGCGAAGCGTTACCGGAGGCCATCAAATGGCTTAAAAGTCAAGGCTATGAATTCAGGCCACTGCCAATGGAGTGATTTTGACTCATCATTGATCGACGGCGCCGGCATATATTCTTTCGGCATCGCGCGCCTGGGCGCTGTCGGCGACATCCAGGATGCTCGCTACGACAGCTGGATCTCCCGTGCGTGCCACGGCACCATGACCTACATGGAGCGCTACAGGGATATCCGCCACGATCCGCGTCTTCTGCTTGACGGAGCTCACTCGATGCTGTGCTGCGCCTTTTCCTACTACACCCCGCTGTCAGGAACTCCCGATTCGCTCGTCATAGCCCGATATGCCCTCGGCAAAGACTATCACGACATCGTGCGTCAGCGCCTCGAAACCGTTGCCGCACGCATACGCGCGAAGTATGGCGGAAACACCAGAGTGTGTGTCGACACGGCGCCCCTCCATGAACGCTATTGGGCCGCACGGGCCGGCATCGGAGTAATAGGTCTTAACAACCAGCTCATTATTCCGGGTGCCGGATCATATTTCTTCCTCGGGGAAATCATCACGACCGCACGGATCAAGCCCACTGCCGACATCGAAATCCCCCCCTCGTGCGAACAGTGCGGCCGGTGCGTTCGCGAATGCCCCGTCGGAGCATTGCACCCCGACGGCTCGTGCGACACCTCACGCTGTCTGTCTTATCTTACCATAGAGCACAGGGGTGAATTTGCCGAAGGCACCGACACACACGGTCACTTCTACGGATGCGACCGATGCGCCGAAGTGTGTCCCCACAACGCGAATCCGCCACAGTGCACCATCGATGATCTGAAACCTAATCCCGGATTGCTTTCGCTCACCGCCGACAAGATGCTCGCAATGACTCACGATGAATATGTCGGTCTGTTTCGGGGCTCCCCGATGAAACGGGCAAAACTCACGGGACTGCAACGCAACGCCATGCATTTGAAAAACAAACAGACCGGTGAAAAGTGAATCGGGTGACTCAAAAGCTCCCTATCATTTCTGTCGTCAGCATTTAATATTTATTATTAAACAGCCTCCATATGATGGATTATGGGGATTTTTGTGTAATTTCGCATCATATTGCACATAAAGTGCACCGGATTATCACATCTACAAACCTCTTGTCATGTCAGAACGAAAACTTAGAATAGGAATCACTCATGGCGATGTCAACGGCATCGGCTATGAAGTTATCATTAAGGCTCTGGAAGACCCGCGCATGCTCGAACTTTGCACACCGATCATCTACGGTTCAGC
>CAJJOX010000082.1 GCA_905193485.1 uncultured Porphyromonadaceae bacterium
AACCCCCAACCCGGGGGGGGGGGGGGCCCCCCCCCCCCCCCCGCCGCGGCGACCCGATGGTGCAGGAAGTGGCCATATTGTTTGAAAACTATCTCTGGCGCGGGAACCGCGCCACCAAGCGGAGCGCCGACAATTTCAACGCTTTCAAAAGCCACAATTATCCCGAGCTGGCCAAGATCGGGCTCGGCATCAACTTCCATGAGGAGGCGCTGCTCCGTCACACTCACGGCAATGTGCCGCTGAAAGGCTATTATTCGCTCGACACCGGCGTGATGGTGATCGATCTCTTTCCCGGCATAAGCGCGCGCACGCTGCGCCATCAGCTGGCCGCGCCGGGCATAAAAGGCATCGTGCTCAAGAGCTACGGCGCAGGCAACGCGCCTACGGCCCGTTGGTTTACCGATGCGGTGCGCGACGCCGTGTCACGCGGAGTGGTGGTGCTTAATGTCACACAGTGTGTCAATGGCAGCGTGATGCGCCGCTATGCCGCCGGCGATGCTCTTGCCGCTGCCGGTGTGGTGTCGGGCTATGACATGACCACCGAGGCCGCCCTGACAAAGATGATGTTTCTTTTCGGTGCCGGTTATCCGACGGAAAGCGTCAAGCAGATGCTGTGCCGGTCGCTGCGCGGCGAGCTGACCCGTCCCGACGAAGAGCATAAACATTTTGATTATGAAACAATTGAATCTCACTGAAATATCACCTGAGGTGCAGCAGGCCAAGAGCCGTTTTGGCATCGTCGGCAACGCACCCGCCCTTATCGCGGCCGTCACGCGCGCCATACAGGTGGCGCCGATCGACCTTTCGGTGCTTGTCACCGGCGAGAGCGGCTCGGGCAAGGAGTTTTTTCCGCAGATCATCCATGCTTTCAGCCCGCGCAAGCACAACAGGTATATCGCCGTCAACTGCGGCGCCATTCCTGAAGGCACTATCGACTCCGAGCTGTTCGGCCATGAAAAGGGGTCGTTTACCGGTGCTGTGTCGGCACGCAAAGGTTATTTCGAGGAGGCCGACGGCGGCACCATCTTTCTTGACGAAGTGGCCGAGCTGCCTCTCACCACACAGGCACGCCTGTTGCGTGTGCTTGAGAGCGGCGAGTTTCTGAAGGTAGGCTCGTCGACGGTGCAGAAAACCAATATCCGCGTGGTCGCCGCCACCAATGTCAACATGCTTGAGGCCGTGGAGGCCGGCCGTTTCCGCGAGGATCTGTTCTATCGTCTGTCGACAGTGCAGATATCGGTGCCCCCGCTGCGCGAGCGCGGCAATGATATATTGCTGCTGGCACGCAAGTTTGCCCGCGATTTTTCCGAGCGTTATTCCATGCCGGCGATCTCGTTTGACGACGAGGCGCGGTCAGACATTCTCCACTATCGTTGGCCGGGCAATGTGCGACAGCTTAAGAACGTGGTCGAGCAGATGGCTCTTTTCCACGCCGGCGACGAGATCACGGCGCAGATGCTCGCCTCTTATCTGCCTGAAAAGGCGATGGTCTACACTCCGACATTGCAGCAGCCGCAGGCTCACACTTACGACAGTGAACGCGAGATCCTTTTCAATATGATCTTCCGCATGCAGCGTGAGATCGACGGCCTTCGTGCTGATCTGGCCGCTTTCAAGCCTGAAGCGACGGCTGCCGAAGCGCTGGCCGTATCGGCCCGGGCCGATGCCGCGCAGCACGACGCTATGCCGCGCTCGCTGGTGCGCATCACCGATGTGCCATCGCGCATCGTCGGCTCGCAGCCTCTTGTCGTCGAGCCTTCGCCGGCACCTGTCGCCGACAGCGTCGCCGGCATGACCCTCGAGGATACCGAGCGTGAAACCATACGCCGCTCTCTCGAGAAAAACGGCGGGCGCCGCAAAGCCACTGCCCGCGAGCTCAATATCTCGGAGCGCACGCTCTACCGCAAGATCAAGGAATATGGCCTTGAGTGATCGGCCGCCGGCATTCGGCAAAGGATAAAAAAACAGCGTCGGGAAAAATTCGAGGGCACTGAAAAAGTCCCTTTATAGACAGGGCACATAAATAAATCGGCGCATGACAAGTGGAAATACTTGGTTATGTGCCGATTTTTTTGTATCTTTATGGTAGAAATCAACATGATATGCTACCATTACAACAAACCATCCAGTTCAGTGATTACAGCGATCTCTACGACTTGATTATCCCTCAGGACAATCTGCTGCGCAGAATCAATGACCTCGTGGACTTCTCGTTCATTCAGAAGGAACTCATGGACAAATACTGTCAGGACAACGGCCGGATGGCTGAAAGTCCAGTGACGATGTTCAAATATCTTTTGTTGAAAACAATCTATGACATATCCGATGTCGATGTTGTGGAACGGTCTCGTTACGACATGTCGTTCAAGTATTTTCTCGGCATGACTCCCGAGAATACCGATATTATAAATCCCAGTTCGCTGTGTAAGTTCCGCAAGCTGCGCCTCAAGGACAAGGACCTTTTGAATCTGTTGATTGGAAAGACCGTGGAAATTGCGATAGAAAAAGGCATAATCAAATCCCGCACTATAATAGTTGACGCCACACATACCGGTTCCAGGAGCAACCCGTATTCTCCGATTGAAATATTACGTCTGCGCTCAAAACAACTGCGCAAGAGTCTTTATGAGTCAGATGAGTCCGTCAAGGACAGTCTTCCCCCAAAGAATACTGACGATGAGCTGGAGCATGAGCTTGACTACACCAAAGAATTGCTTGATGTGGTGGGATCCAATCCGACACTTGCCGA
The DNA here is from genome assembly GCA_905193485.1 of uncultured Porphyromonadaceae bacterium. Lineage (GTDB taxonomy): Bacteria > Bacteroidota > Bacteroidia > Bacteroidales > Muribaculaceae > Paramuribaculum. The sequence goes on from CAJJOX010000082.1 coordinate 2,750, forward strand.
AGTGCCCAAGATCAAGGAGCGTATCAATATGCTTAAGGAGGTACTTACCGACATAGAAGACCATTATGTGACATCGAAAGATGAAGATGCAAGAATCGGGCACAAAAGCGAGGAAGATGCTTTCTTCGGTTACAAAACACATATCGCAATGAGCGACGAACGTATCATAACCGCGGCCACAGTCACATCGGGTGAGAAAGGAGACGGACCTCAGCTTGAGGAACTGGTGGAACAAAGCCGTCAGAACGGAATGGTTGTAGAAATAGTTGTCGGCGACACTGCATACTCAGGCAAAGACAACATCACACTCTCAAACGATGAGAACAACGGTTTTGAACTGGTAGCAAGATTACACCCCACGATAAGCAATGGCGTACGTAAGGATGAGGATCGGTTTGATTTCAACAAAGATGCCGGCATGTTCGTATGTCCGGCCGGACACATGGCGATAAGAAAAGCAAGACAAGGCAAGAAAGGTCAGGGAACGAATCAAACGCTCGTATTCTTCTTTGATGTTGACAGATGCAGGACTTGCTCCAAAAGAAAAGGTTGTTATAAGGATGGGGCCAAGAGCAAAACGTATTCTGTTCAGATCAAGTCAGAGGAACATCAACAACAGGCAGACTTCGAAAAGACAGAGGAGTTCAGGACAAAAGCTAAGGTCAGATACAAAATCGAAGCTAAAAACTCAGAATTAAAAAATGTCTTTGGATACGACCGAGCGGACTCGTATGGCTTAGACTGTATGAGAATGCAAGGTGCTATGGTGATTTTTGCCGCGAATATCAAAAGAATCCTGCGATTGAGTTGATGTAAGCTCTTTTTAACTTCGTATATGCGGCCATAAGGGCGAATATAGGGTGCGGAAAGCAATTTTATGGACTCGATGACCTCGAATACTAAAACTCGCCAAATCATCGGTTGATGACCTGGCGAGTTCTTAATTTTAGCCTGCGGAGGGCTGAATCTGAAAAGTCAACACTTTTTCAGTGCCCTCGTTATTTCGCGGGATTTTTTTATTAGTGTGATTATCAACAAAGGCTTAAGACTGACATATTTCGAGGCTACGTATTGCAATTGAGAATCTCTTCCTAAAATTTTTTTGTGAAGAAAGCGGGGGGAAGATTTGCTCAGTTGGAAATAAACCGCTAAATTTACCGCACACCATTACATCACAACTATAAAATAAACAGCTATATGGATTTCAGTCAGGTTTCTAAAAAAGGCGAACGCACGTTGACTAATTGGTGCAATTACACGGTTCGAAATGCGAATCACATAATCCCGGGATGTGATATAGGTAGAGCGATTGCCTTGGCTGTCTTATTCGTAGTCACGGTTACGTCGTCAATTAACATAGCGGCAGCTGATGATGTCACAATCATGTTTAAACGCACTTCACAAAGTGAAGCTCCGAAGAAAATCACCGGTACGACAATCAGTTCATTCATCTATGAAGGAATTCTTGGAGCGGATTATGTGCGCTCGATTTCACGTCAATCCGGCACATTCACGCAATATCAGTATGGGTTAATGATGGGCGAGAAAGATAAAAGTGCTGAATTTACCATTAGGCTCGCTGACTCGTATGTAGGATGCGTCGATTCTATCATCGTGACAGCCAGTCAGGTCTACCCGACTCGAGGCGGTGATCCGGGCGCAGTAACTTTGTCGGTCAATGGCAGTGATCCATTACCTATTGTTACGGAAAGCTCGACCGCTCGGTTGCCATTTGTGTTTCTGTGTGATCCTACGGAGGAATTAAGCCAGATCAATATAAAAAGCAGCAACAGAGTGTTTCTCTACACTGTCCGCCTTGTATATAATGACGGGACAACGGAGATTACGGATATTTTTAATGATGGGATTGAGCTTCCTATAGAATATTATAATCTCAATGGTGTTAAAGTGAATCTTTCGCGACAACCGGCCGGTATCTATATCATGCGACAAGGGAATAGAGTTAAAACATTCATCCATCGTCCGTGACAGGCAAAATATTTAAACACGCCCTTTGATGGAGTGTGTCACACGGATTTTCGTCACATTCACGAAAATTTCGTGTTTTTTTGTTCTGATTTTTCCGATCGTTGAAATTTAACTATAAAAATTAGTTCAAACTAAATTTTGTAGTTATATTTGCAGAGTATAATATTCAAAATATGGAAAAGCTGACTGCAAAAGAAGAAGAAGTGCTTCGATTATTCTGGGAACACGGATCACTTTACGTTAAACAAATCATAGATATGTATGATGATCCGAGGCCACATTTCAATACAATATCAACTATTGTCCGTTCGCTCGAAGAGAAGGGATATGTCGGGCATGTCAAACACGGAAAGACCTATCAGTATCATGCAGTAGTGGCACCGGAGGATATGGGAAAGAAGTCGATCTCCTCAATTATCGGCCGCTATTTTAAAAACTCGTATCTTCGCGTGGTTTCGTCGTTTGTTGAAGATGGGAATATCCCGGTGGAGGAACTTCGGAGGCTACTTGACGAGGTTGAAAAAGCTCATAAATCCAATAAAAATGATTAGTTATGGGTGCAGTTCTTTCCTATTCCATAGCCGTATCGTTGATCGTCATACTGCTGCTTCCCGTGATTCATCAAATTGTAAGCCGCAGCACATTATTTCGCTTCAACAGGATAATCGTGCTTTGCGCAATGGGGCTGTCTTTGTTGTTGCCATGTCTGATACCGCTTGTCAATGTATCACCGTCCATTTCTGTCGGGACTCCCCTTCCGATAATATGGAACGACGGCATGGAGGATAATATTATGCCAGAAACGGTTGCCTCTGAAGAAGCGACCGAAGGGATTTCCTGGATAGCTGTCGCTGTAGGCATTTATCTCACGGGCATATTCGTGCTTGTAAGCCGTGAGACTATCGCTTTCGTGCGTCTGTTTCACATGATAGACAAATGTGAAAAAAACAAGTGTGAGGGACATATCGTTTGCCGTCTTACCGATTCGGATATAGCCCCATTCAGCTGGGGAAAATATATATTCCTGCACAATAATGAAGTTGGTACGTACAATAGCTGCGTGTATCTTCACGAAAAAGCCCATACTGAGAAAAAACACTGGATCGACATCCTTTTTGCCGACCTCTTCTGTATCCTGCTATGGTATAATCCGTTTGCCTGGATGACCAGACAACTCATGAAACTCAATCATGAATTCGAAGCTGACTCTACTGTTATCGCATCCGGTATCGACACATATGATTATCAGCGATTGCTGGTGATAAAGACAATGGGTGTGAGGGCAATTCCAGTAGCCAACAGTTTTGCGGCAAGTAAACGCAGTTTTCGCAAACGCGTACTGATTATGAATAAAAAGCGCTCATCAAAAAAGAACATGCTGATTGCTTTTTGCGCAATTCCGGCTGTCGCGCTTGGCGCAATAGTCATAGCATCACCTGTATCCGCCGGTTTGCTTGATTTCATCTCTGATTTCAGGCTTAATAAAGAGGAAACGTCAAATGTTTCAGTCGTTGCGCCTGAAAGCGTTGATTCCCATGACTCAGACCAGACTGAAATATCTTCGGTGAATCAGGTGGAACTGAGCCGGTTGATCTCATTGGCAGTACAACAAAATATTGATAAGATATCCGGCAGGTCTTTAAAAATTGATGCCACAATTGAGATCGATAATGACGGTTATATTAAAGGCGTAACCGTAAATGAACCCGATGGGCAAATAGTGAGAACTATCATTGATGAAGCATTGAGAGGAGTCCGATTCAATGTTAAGGATCATGACGAGAAATCAATTGTGATCCATTATCGAGTACCTTCGGTAATCAAGCAAAAAGCCGAACATTCAAATTCGACCGGAAACACAACCGGATCAGTTGTTATGCCGGAATTTTCAGGCGGACCGAATGCATTCAACTCATTCGTTATCGAGAATATCCGATATCCGGGAAATATGAATAATGCCGATCGCAAAGGAAAGCGTACAGTTTCTGTGCAGTTTGCTGTTGATACAAATGGAAAAGTCAGAGATACAAAAATAGTGCGGTCGCAAGGAGAGGCTTTTGACAATGAAGCCCTCAGGGTGATAAAGCTGACAGATGGCAAATGGACTCCTGCCACAGAAAATGGGAAAAAACAAAAATGCACAATGGTAATACCAATCACTTTCACACAGGCATAGCATAAATCAGGCGTTCATTGAATTATTCGTAGTTCTTATTGCAAAAGTAATAAGAACGGGCTGTTAACATATCCGATTCAAAACAATATAAAAACAATCACATGCTGAATATTAGACTTTTAATCGGGATTGTTTTGTTTTTTGCAATAAATGGGAGACTTTCTGCCCAGCAGAATAAAGAGAATATTGACTCAATTATTAACTCGCTGGACTTGAAGGAAGTTATTGTCACAGCAAAGAAAATCCGACAATCCGGCGATACAATTTCTTATTCGGCAGCTACTTACCGGAGCGAAAATGATAAAACGCTTGAAGATCTTCTGCGCAAGATGCCGGGCATTGAAGTGAAAGACGATGGTCAGATAACTTATAACGGACAATGGATAAATGAGTTTTATATCGAAGGCCTTGATATGCTTGGTGGAAATTATGGTGTAGCGACAAGAAATATTGATGCAAATGATATAGGTTCAGTTCAGGTATTGCAAAACCATCAGGACGTGAAATTGCTGCAAGGCGTGAAGAGTGGCAATGCTCCCGCTATGAACATAAAACTTAAGCAAAATGCTTTCGGTATCTGGTCATCCACACTTCAGGCAGCAATCGGACTACAGCCCAATCTATCATGGAGTGCCTCTGCCACCCTCATGAACTTCCATCATGAAGCACAAAACATATCTGTTTACAAGACCAACAACATCGGTAATGACTTGCGACAGGACATCGGTGCGCCTGCGACATACAATTCATCTTACGGGACAGGGATGCTGTTTCCTGATTCTCGGGATATAAGTGACATTTATGCATACCGCAACGACTCACATAGCCTGTCGATCAATCAACTATTCAAGTTAAACGAAGACAAGACATTGGCTTTTAATCTCAATTACCTCTTTGACAAAGAAAAAAGAGAGGCGACAGAGCAAACCAATTATCTTGCCGACAGTATATCGCGTTTTGTAATAGATGAGTCGAACAGGGCCAATATGCGTCAGCAATTCGTAGGTACTCATGCAGTTTATAAGCTCAATGGTAAAGATCGCTATGTGAAAAACACTTTTACCGCGAGTGCTTCATTCCCTCGTGGCGACGGTTCTATCAACGATTTGATAAGACAGCGATTCTCAGGACATTCGTTTAATATAGATGATGTACTGAAAATTAATTATAAGAAAAAACAGGGAGGCATTGGCGAGGTAACCCTACATGCCGGTTATACTGACAAATACGCAATACTTCGCTTGGCCGACAGAGGTCTGGCTCAGACAGTAAGGCAACGAAATCTAAACACCAGCGGAGCTGCATCTATAATCGCTGTTGCAGTGCCTCATTTTATGTTCAACCTCAACGGCGGCTTCGATGCTCAATGGCAACAGGCTAAAACCGAACTGGACCTGAATGAAAATCTCACGGCAGGGAATCAGCGGACCTGGCAGGGAGGCGCCACCATCACGCCTAAGTTTTTTCTGCATTACGGTCAGCGATTCCAATGGCTGATATATATGCCTGTCGGTTTTGAATATTATACATCGACAGATGGAGAATGGGAATACGACAAAATGTTCTTTTCTTTCAAACTTTACACAAATCTTACTTTCAAACCATCGGAGCGTTTGTCTTTTTCGTTGACATCAACCTGCGAGGAATCTATGCCCGCAGCCCTTTCCCTCATGGCACAGAGACGATATATTGATTATCGTACTTCTATTTCGAATCCGGACCATCTTGAGGCTAAAATCAACAGGACTATAAAAACGGCCTTAAGTGCAAGTTACCAAAGCGTGCTCGATATGCTGTTTGGAGGTGTGACATTAACACATGCTTATTCCTATAATAGCTTATCTAATGGATATGATGTGACTGACGATATTATCGAGTATATAAGACTGCCGTATGCCACAAGTGGTAATATCTGGCAGGGGGACCAGACATTTTCCAAAGGATTTTTCAAATGGAATTCCAAGATAAGCGAATCGTTCACAATCGGCACAAGTCGGAATGAGTTTTATGTTGATGATGCCATGCACAGAGGGCGAAGTGATTATCTACGTGCGAAGATTTCTTTCAACGCATCTTTCGCCCGATGGATTACCTTTGAAACTTCAAATGAATTCTCACTATCAAAGACATTTACTGACGGTATAGACAATGGTAATGCGAAACATACATTTACTAATGTAACCTCTTTCGTTATCTGGCCTTGTAAGCAACTTAGCCTGACGCCGTCTGTAATGTATTATTACAACGATTATTCAACGAATTATAGACACAACACTTTCCTCAACTGCAATATAGAATACTCCTTAGGGAATACAATACTATCCCTAAAATGCAGCAATTTGCTGGACAGCAGAGTCTTTAGGCGCTATAATGATAACGGGGTCATACGGTATTCAAGTCAATATCGTCTGCGAGGCCGCGCAATCATGCTTGGCGTCAGATTCAACATAAAATAACTAGGGTGTTCAGTTTCATGTTCCAAAATTAACTCGCTT
>CAJJOX010000083.1 GCA_905193485.1 uncultured Porphyromonadaceae bacterium
CCACAATTTGCCCCCCCGGACCAGGCTCCCGGGGCCCCGCCGACGCCGGTGAGAAAGTCGATGGCTCGCGCGACAGCCGCACCGGGCTGCCGATAGTGTCGCTTTACGGCAAAAAACGCAAGCCCACAGACGCACAGATGGCCGGCGTCGACGTGATCGTATGCGATATCCAGGATGTGGGACTGCGGTTCTACACCTATTATATCACGATGCTCGACCTCATGGAATCGGCAGCCGAAGCCCGAAAACCCTTCATTATCCTCGACCGCCCGAATCCCAACGGCATGACCGTCGACGGCCCCGTCCTCGACATGTCGCTGAAATCGGGTGTGGGACGTCTGCCCATACCGGTGATCCACGGCATGACGCTCGGCGAGCTGGCTCGCATGGCTGTCGGCGAACAATGGTTCACCGGCGCACGACATCTTGACCTCAGCGTCGTTCCCTGCCTCGGCTACACACACCGGACACGCTACCGCCTCCCAGTCGCGCCTTCGCCCAACCTCCCGTCGATGACTTCGGTCTATCTCTATCCTTCGACATGTCTGTTTGAAGGCACCGTCATGAGCCTTGGGCGCGGCACCGACAAACCTTTCTGCATCTACGGTCACCCCTCGATGACCGGATGCCGTTTCTCGTTCAGGCCGCGCAGCATTCCTGGAGCCAAAAACCCGCCTCTGCTCGGCCGGCTATGCCGCGGCCGCGACCTCAGCTCGACCGACCATGAAAAAGCCATCGCGGCTGGAGTCGACCTCTCCTACATAATCGACGCCTACAACAACGCCGGCATGGCGAAACTGAAGCCACGGTTCTTCACTCCGTTTTTCGATAAACTGATCGGCAACACCCGCGTGCGTGAAATGATCGAAACCGGACATCCGGCCGACGAAATCCGCGCCACCTGGGCCGACGACGTGAAACGATTCAAAATCCTGCGACAACCCTATCTGCTTTATCCCGAATGACACCTATCACCGTAATCATCACCGTCGCAGTCTACTTCATAGTGCTGCTGGCCATCTCACGGATAGCCTCCCGGCGTGCCGACAACGCCACTTTCTTCACCGGCAACCGGCGGGCGCCATGGCCTGTGGTGGCATTCGCCATGGTCGGCGCCGTGATTTCAGGCGTCACCTTCATTTCCGTACCCGGAATGGTGGTCACGAAAGGCTACTCATATCTCCAGATGGTGTTGGGATTCATCGTCGGCTATGCCGTCATAGCGCTGGTGCTCGTCCCGCTGTTCTACCGCATGAAACTGGTGTCGATCTATTCCTATCTTGAAGAGCGATTCGGCACACGCGCCTATAAATCGGGAGCCGGCATATTTTTCATCTCGGAGATCCTCGGCGCTTCGGTGCGCTTCTTCGTTGTGTGCGCCGTGCTCCAGTTGCTTGTGTGCGACCCTCTCGGCATCCCATTCGCCGTCAACGTCCTCGTCACCATTTCCCTGATATGGCTTTACACCGCCCGGGGAGGCGTCAAGACACTCATATGGACCGATGTGCTCAAATCCGGATGCCTCATCCTGTCGGTTGTGCTCTGCATCTATTATATCGCACGCAATCTCGGCATGTCGCCGGCCGACATACCGCAGGCCATCTCAGATCATCACACCTCACGGATATTTCATTTCGACGATCCCCGGAGCGCCCTTTATTTCTGGAAACAGTTCATCGCCGGCATATTCATGGCCATCGTCATGAACGGCCTCAACCAGGATATGATGCAGCGCCATCTCAGCTGCCGCGATTCGGCATCGTCACGCAAAAACATGATTGTGAGCGGCATCGTGCAATTCTTCGTCATAGCGCTTTTCCTCATGCTCGGCACGTTGCTGATGTTCTATGCGCAGAAACGCGGCATCGCACTGCCCGAAAAGACCGACGAGATCTTCGGCAGCATTGCCACCCACCCCACCATGCCTGCCGTTGTCGGAGTGCTTTTCATCATAGGGCTTGTCAGCGCCGCCTATTCGGCCGCCGGCTCGGCGATCACCTCGCTGACCACCTCTTTTACCGTCGACATCCTGAACGGACGCAAACGATTCGCCGACAACGATCCGAGGCTGGCATCGCTGCGTCGCCGCGTACATCTGCTCATGGCCGCACTGATGGCCGCCGTGATCATCACCTTCTATTATCTCAGCTCAAACGACGCAATAAGCGCCGTCTACACTCTCGCCTCCTACACTTATGGCCCGATACTCGGCATGTTCTGTTATGGAATGTTCACAACAGCGCAGATCAACGACCGGCTCGTTCCGGCCATATGTCTGGTCTCTCCTGTCATGGCATGGATAACCCAATGGGCGCTCCGTGCCTATGCCGGTTACGAGATCGGTTTCGAGCTTCTGCTCCTCAACGCCCTCATAACCGTCGCCGCACTCCGCATCGCTTCACTGCTAACAACCAAAGCCTATGTCGAAAAATCTGTTTAGTCGCTACATCTGGATCATCGACACCATACGTCGCCACGGCACAATCACACGCGAAGAGCTCAACCGCCTGTGGATCGATTCGCCGCACTCCGACGGAAACCCGATGCCGCGACGCACATTCTACAACTATCGCAACGCCATTGAAGAGGTGTTCCGCATCAACATCGTGTGCAACCCCGCCACATTTGAATATTCCATTGAGGATAGCGGCGACACCCACACCGAATCCGTCACCGACTGGATGCTCAACACCGCGTCGATGAGCAACATGCTCACCGACGCACGCGATATCGCCGACCGCGTGTTTCTCGAAGACGTCCCTTCGGCACGAATGTCGCTCGACACCGTCATAGGCGCGATGAAAGAGTTTCATCAGCTCGAGTTCGGTTACAGTCCTTTCTCCCGCACCGGCGCGCCGAAACCCGTGAGGCTTGAACCTTACTTCCTGAAAATATTCAAGCTGCGGTGGTATGTCACCGGTCGCAACGTCCGCGAAGATGTCATCAAGACCTACGCCCTCGACCGAATGACCGACGTCAAAGTGCTGCACGACACTTTCTCCATTCCGTCCGACTTCGATGCCGAAACATATTTTGCCGACGCATTCGGAATCGTCTTCTCACACGGCGAAACGAAAAAAGTGACCATCCGCACCGACTCGCGACAGGCAAAATATTTCCGGGCGCTCCCCCTGCACCATTCGCAGAGCGAAATGATAGGCGACAGCTATTCTATATTCACCTACAATCTCCGACTCACGCCCGATCTTGTCCAAGAACTCCTGAGCCACGGACCCGACATCACCGTTCTCGCCCCTGCCGAACTACGTGCAATGATGAAAGACCAGCTGAAAAAAGCACTCGAAAACTATAACGACCAATGAGAATAGACATACTGACCGTCCTGCCAGAGATGTTCACATCTCCCCTCGGATGCTCCATAATCAAACGTGCCATCGACAAAGGACTTGTGGAAATCAACGTGCACAACCTGCGCGACTACACCACAAACAAGCATCGCAAAGTCGACGACTATCCTTTCGGCGGAGAGGCCGGAATGGTGATGCAGATCGAACCGATCGACCGGGCCATCACGCATCTGCGCTCTCAGCGCGACTACGACGAAGTGATATTCACATCTCCCGACGGCGAAACGTTCAACCAGCCCATGGCCAACGCCATGTCGATGCTCGACAACATCATCATTCTCTGCGGACACTACAAAGGTATCGACTACCGTATCCGCGAGCATCTGATCACTCGTGAGATTTCTGTGGGCGACTACGTGCTTACCGGAGGCGAACTGCCGGCGCTGGCCATCACCGATGCCATCGTGCGCCTAATCCCCGGAGCCATAGGCGATGAGCAGAGCGCGCTCAGCGACTCGTTTCAGGACAACCTGCTCGCACCGCCCGTCTACAGCCGTCCCGCCGACTACAACGGCTGGCGTGTCCCCGACATTCTCCTCTCCGGCCATCAGGCCAAAATTGACCAGTGGCGCTACGACCAGGCTCTGCAACGCACCCGGCGGCTGCGTCCCGATCTCCTCGCCGACTGAGCCGGAGCACATGACGATGGGCCGGAGTTTATTGCTCCTTAAAGTTCATAACCGGTTTCGGCAAACATGCGGAAGTCATCGTCGACACTGTTGCCCACGGTGGTCAGAAGATCGCCGACCATAACACCGTTCATGCCGCCACGCAATATCCGGCGGGTGCATTCCTGCGACAGACGTGCCCTACCGCCGGCAAAACGCATCACCGCCTTAGGAGCCACAAGCCTCATCAGAGCCACCGAACGCACTATCTCGTCTTCCGACAGCAAAGGCATATCGCCGAGAGGCGTGCCGGCAATCGGATTGAGAAGATTGACCGGAATCGAAACGGCTCCCGCCGCATAGGCTTCGGCCACAAGCTGCAGACGCTGACGCATGCTTTCACCCATGCCTATGATTCCTCCCGAACAGATCTCAAGCCCGACCTCGCGTGCCGCGGCTATGGTGTGCAGCTTGTCGGCATGCGTGTGTGTGGAGCAAAGCGACGGAAAATAATCCGACGAGGTCTCAAGATTGCAATGATAACGCCGCACGCCGGCATCTTTCAGTGCCTGAAGCTCATCTCGGCCGAGCAGACCCATCGAGGCACAGAACCCTATTTCGGGACAGTGCCGGCGCATCTCACGGAACAATGAGCAAAAACGGCCTATCTGCTGCGACGTCACTCGACGCCCCGAAGTGACGAGCGAAAGATGGCGCACGCCGCGTCGCTCGTTATCCTCGGCAAGCGATATGGCCTCCCGGGCATCGACGATTTCATATTCGTCCACTCCCGTGGCATAAAACCGCGACTGCGAACACCATTTGCAATCCTCCGGACACCGCCCGGACCGGGCATTGACGATCGAACACGTATCCAGCCGGCCACCGCAGCATTTGTCACGCACACGGTCGGCGGCCTCGCACAATTCTTCTGTCGTGCATTCCCCTTCAAGAAGCAATGCCTCATCAAGCGTGGCGGCCGGCCCGCCGCCTACAATACGCTCACATATTTCATACAGCATAAAAAAATTTATTTCTGTTTCGCACTGCGAAATTACAAAATCGGCCGCACAATCCATACACCTCCACGGCCGTCATGTCCCCGCATGATTGCCTTATGACGGATGAAATTGGACATATTCTCCAAAAAATGGAACGAATCGGAACTGCGCCCGGATTTGCCAACTTTTCTCCATCAAAAGATGTTATATTTGCACAACCGAAATCAAGACGAAATCTGTGGTAATTCATCACGCCATATTTTTCACCCCCATGCCGTCTAACAAATCAAACAAGAAAGATGCGTCTATGTAAAGTACTCCTATCGGCTTTTGCCTTTTTGTCGGCGTCACTCGGCCTTAATGCCGAAGGCGTGGTGACCATCGACTCATGCCGCGCCATGGCTCTGACAAACAACAAGCAGTTGCGCATACGGAGTGAGGCCGTACGCCAGCGCCAATATCAAAGCAAAGAAGCGTTTGCTGCCTATCTTCCGGCCATCGACTTCACCGGAGGATACATGTATAACCAGAAAAACCTCAATCTTCTGTCCCCGGGCGACTATCTGTCAAACATCGACCCCTCGATGCTGGCACAGCTCGCCCAGAAGTTTCCCCAGATCGGCGAGGCGCTCAAGGATCCGGAGATAGCCGGTCTGGCGCAACAGGGTGTCGGTGCCGTCAACGATGCGATCGACGGTGCCAACGGTCTGCTGAAAAAAGCGACTTCTTTCGACATCCACAATCTGTTTTTCGGTGCCGTCACACTCACCCAGCCCATATATATGGGCGGTAAGATCGTGGCTATGAACCGCCTCACGCACTACGCCGAAGAGGCCGCCCGGGCGCTGCACAATTCAGAAGCGGAAAATGTGATCTATGCCGTCGATGCAGCCTATTGGCAAGTGGTGTCGCTCAAGGCCAAGCAACGGTTGGCTGTGAGCTATGTCGCACTGCTCGACACGCTCCGACAGAATATCAACGCCATGGTGCAGCAGGGCGTCGCCACACGCAGCGATCTGCTGACCGTGGAAGTGAAGCTCAATCAGGCCAATGTCGACCTGACCAAAGTCGACAACGGACTGGTGCTCTCGCGCATGGCACTCGCTCAGGTGTGCGGACTACCTGTCGACACACGGATGACACTCGCCGACGAAGACCGCGACTTCGTTGACTGCACCACACCGGTCGCCACATCCTACGAGATGGCCGATGTCTATGCGCGACGCCAGGACCTGAGGGCGCTCGAAATGGGCATTCAGGCCCTGAGGCAGAAGGAACGCGTGGCGCTCAGCGACATGCTCCCGAAAATAGCGCTCGTCGGCAGCTACACTTTCAGCAATCCAAACACATTCAACGGCTTTGAAAAACGGTTCGGCGGCGCATTCTCCATCGGCGCAATGGTGTCGATCCCGATATGGCATTGGGGTGGCAACTACAACAAATACCGCGCCGCACAGTCGGAAACACGCATGGCGCAGATGCAGCTTGACGATGCCCGAGATCTCATCGACCTACAGGTGAGCCAGTCGGCTTTCAAGGCGCAGGAAGCCGTCAAAACCTATCACACCACCCTGGTCAACCTCGACAAAGCCAACGAGAATCTCCGTCAGGCCAACCTCGGATTCCACGAAGGTGTCATGACCACCGACAATGTAATGGAAGCCCAGACGGCATGGCTCAAAGCCAACAGCGAGAAGATCGACGCTCTGATCGATGTGCATCTATGCGATGTGTATCTGTCGAAAGTGCTCGGAACGCTGCCCTACCCTACCGATTATTAACAAAATCATAAACACCATCATAATATGGCACAGATTGAAACGAACGACAGCCGCAATGAAGAGAAACGCGAGTCTAAGATGCTCATGATCGCGCTGTTGTGTCTGACTATCGCCGTGATCGCGCTCGCCGTGATCGGCTTCTTTTTCCTGAAAGCCCCGGACGACATAATCGAAGGTCAGGCTGAAGCCACATCGGTCAGGATCTCCGGCAAACTTCCGGGACGTGTGGCCGAGATTTATGTGAAAGAAGGAGATATGGTCCGGGCGGGAGATACGCTCGTGCACATTCATTCATCTTTCGCGGAGGCAAAACTCATGCAGGCCGAAGCGATGAAAAATGTGGCCGAGGCCGGCGAGCAGAAGGTCGATGCCGGCACCCGGAGCCAGCTGATCAGCGCGGCGGAAAGCCTTGTGGCACAGGCCGCGGCCGCACGGGAAATAACCCGGAAAACCTATGAACGCATGGAAAACCTCTATAGGGAAAATGTGGTTTCGGCTCAGAAACGCGATGAGGCCAAAGCAGCCTACGACGCGGCCATAGCCGCTGAAAACGCAGCCAAAAGCCAGCTCAGCCTTGCACGTGCCGGTGCTCAGAAAGAAGACAAAGCTGCGGCCGCCTCAATGGTCGGAGTGGCTCAGGGCGGCATAGCCGAGATCAACAGCCTCCTCGAGGACCAGTATCTCGTGGCGCCATGCGACGGCCAGATTGACCAGATCTATCCCGAAGTCGGCGAGCTCGTGAGTCTGGGAGCGCCGATAATGAATCTGTTGAAGATAAGCGACAAATGGGTCACTTTCAATGTACGCGAAGATTACCTGAACCGGATGAAACTCGGCAATAAGATCAAAGTGATGATTCCGGCCCTCGACAAAATGGAAACCGAAATGGAGATCTACTACGTCCGCGACATGGGCAGCTATGCCACATGGCGTGCCACGAAGGCTACCGGCGAATGGGATAGCCGCACTTTCCAGATCAAAGCGCGTCCGCTCGACACGATCCCTGACCTCCGTCCCGGAATGACAGTAGTTTACCGCCCGTGAAAGGACTGACAAAACCATTCTTCTTCAACTGACCCACAACCGGAAATCATGAAACGCAACACCCTGACCGAAACACTCCGATACGGATGCAGACTCCTGCTTTCGCGGAGGGTCTATTTGGTGTGCCTGACACTCGTCCCGGTCCTGTTCACGCTTTTCTTCATCAATATGATGGACGAGGGAGTGGCTGTCAAGGTGCCGTCGGGAATCGTCGATCTCGACCAGTCGCAGCTGTCGCGCCGGGTCACCAGGACACTGGCAAGCTCGGAGCTGATAGATGTCACCGAGCATCTCGAATCGTTTCATGAAGCTTCCGACAAGGTGCGCCGTGGCGAGATCTTCGGTTTCTTCATGATTCCCGAAGACTTCCAGAAAAAAGCCGTCGGAGGCGGAACGCCAACGATCACCTACTACTGCAACATGACCTATTTTGTACCCGGCACACTGATGTTCAAAGGGTTCAAGACTGTCGCGGTGACCACGGCAGGCGGCCTTGTGCAGACCACGCTTGTGAGCGCCGGCATGGGCGAATCGACAGCATCGCAGCTGATACAGCCGGTTGCCGCCCAGATCCAGGGCATCGGCAATCCATGGATGAACTACAACT
Source organism: uncultured Porphyromonadaceae bacterium (assembly GCA_905193485.1). GTDB lineage: Bacteria > Bacteroidota > Bacteroidia > Bacteroidales > Muribaculaceae > Paramuribaculum. Next base: position 8,410 of record CAJJOX010000083.1, read on the forward strand.
ATTATCTTACCAATTCATTCGTGCCGGGCATAATCGCATTGATGGTGGCTCTCATAGCGGCATTTTCGATATGTGAGGAAATGAAGCGCGGATCATCGGTGCAGTGGCTTCGCAAAAGCGGCGGATCAATCACCGTTGCCCTCTTCGGGAAGCTCGCGCCCCAGGCTGTCGCCGCTATTATCACAGGCATTTTTTGCCAGTCGATAATGTATGGGTTCAACCATTTCCCGATGCATTGTCCGCTATGGCACATGATCCTGGCGATGGTGCTTCTGGTCATTGCATCGCAGGCTTTCGCCGTGACGGTGTGCTGCATCATACCCAACCTGCGTCTGGCCGTGAGCATCTGCTCGCTGTCGGGAATCCTGGCCTTTTCAATCGCGGCTTTCTCATTCCCGGTCGAACAGATGTATCCCGCCGTCGGGATATTCAGCTATATCCTCCCTGTGCGCTACTATTTCCTGATATATATCGACCAGGCGCTCAACGGGCTGCCCATCTATTATTCGCGGCTCTACTACATAGCGCTGCTCGTTTTCCCGCTTGTCTCGCTCATCGGGCTGCCGCGGTTGAAGAAACATTGTCTGCATCCGGTCTATGTGCCGTAAGATGCCGCAATCCATTATGATCAATATATTCAAAGATGAAATCTCCGGTAAATAACATAACGACATGGTTCACGAC
>CAJJOX010000084.1 GCA_905193485.1 uncultured Porphyromonadaceae bacterium
GGGTGACGAGGTTGTGTAATTTCCCCCCCCCCCCCCCCCCCCCACCAGCCGGTGGATCGGCATTGAGCATGATATTCCTCAGCCGCGAAGGCATCACGCTTGGACGCGGAGCCTCGCTGACAATGGTGACACTGATGCTTGACGAGCTTTTTGTGGTAGTGGCATGCCCCTTGACTTTCCTGCTGTTGCCTGCCGATAAGATTTTCGGATTTGCCGACAACGGATTCGGCGAAGGCGTGCGTCTGGCATTCTGGATAGTTTACGGCGGCATCTGTGCCGTCACGGTGCTTCTCTACGCCGGCGCTTTTGTTTTCCCGCACCGGATTGCCTCGATCATCAGCCGCATATTCAGATGCAAACCGCTGCGGCGTTGGAAAGAAAAAGCTGATGAAACCGGACGTAGCATGATTGAGGCGGGAGCCGATCTACGCACCCGTCCTTTGGGCTGGTGGCTGAGAGCCATGGGTGCCACGACGATGACATGGGTTTCGCGTTATCTTGTGGTCAACGCCCTGTTTTTGGGTTTTGCACCCGAAGCTCCGCAGTCAATAGTGTTCGCCCGTCAGTTTGTGGTGTGGACACTTCTCACGATAAGCCCGACTCCGGGAGGAAGCGGCATCAGCGAATGGCTGTTTACCAACTATTATGGCGATCTCATAGGATCGATGCCGATGGCTCTTGTGATAGCGGTGATATGGCGTGTCGTCTCCTACTATATCTATTTACTGGCAGGCATAGCGGTGCTTCCGAGCTGGTTGCGGCGGCATAAACGATAGTCAAGCACTGCGCTATCGAAAGCGATGTCGCGGCCGGGGAAGAGATCGTCCATCGCTCCGGAAGCTATGACGTGATCCGCCGGCCCCTCGATGAAACGGCCTCCTGGAGCAAGAAGCCACAGGCGGTCGGCAATGGCAAGAGCATCAGCCACATCATGCGTGCTTAGGAGCACAGCTGTGGAAAAATCGGAGGCGAGGCGACGGAGAAGATCCATCACTTCAAGCCGCGAAGCCACATCAAGAAATGAAGTGGGCTCGTCGAGAATCATCACCGGTGTCTGCTGTGCCAAAGCGCGGGCTATCATCACTTTCTGCCGCTCACCGTCACTGAGCGTGGCCATGTAGCGCGAAGCGAGGGAAATTATCCCTACCGCATCGAGCGCCTGCTCTACAATGCGGCGGTCCGATATGGAAAGCCGTCCGAAGAATCCCGTGTAAGGCTGACGCCCGAGTTCAACCACTTCACGCGCCATAAGGCCGCCGGCATTGGTAGCCGATGTAAACACCACACTTATCATCTTTGCCACATCGCGCAGCGATGCCTCGGCGAGATTACGGCCGCCGGCATCTTTGATTATCCCCGAAAGCGGATTTAGTTCGCGGGCAAGCGTACGCAAAAGCGTGCTCTTTCCCGCACCGTTCGGGCCAAGCATACATGTGACCGACGAGGCCGGCAGGCTAAGGTCGAGCGGACCGGCCACAACAGAAGAATGTCGTCCGGAACGGTAGCCGACTTCCAGTCCGGATGCCGAAAGCACCGGTGCATCAGAAGTTTGCATCCGACGGGATGAATCAAAACTGTGATCCGGTGTCATGACTCGTTTATTCAAAATAATGCAGCTTTTTACGGTTGATCATCACATAAAGCACTACCGGCACACCGATTACCGGAGTGATGGCATTGATCGGTATCACTCCGTCACCGCCGAAACGCACTGATATCCAGGCGCAAGCCAAAGCGATCGCGGCACCGCACAAGGCAGTTGCCGGCAACAATAAGGCGTGATTGGAGGTGCGGAGCATCATGCGGGCTATGTGGGGCACGATAAGTCCGAGAAATCCCACGGGACCGCAGAAGGCGGTAACTATGGCGGCAAGCAGTCCCGCCACCACAAGCAGCATATGCCGTGTGCGGCGCATGTCTATGCCCAGACTTGCGGCATAACGCTCGCCCAGCAGCATGGCGTTGAGCGGCTTGATGAAAAGCATCGACAGCATGATCAGCGGCAGTCCTGTCAGTGCGAAAACCTGTGCCCGGCCTGCAGAGCCGCCGGTGAAGGATCCGAGGCCCCATATGGCGTAAGAGTAGACATTTTCGTGGGTGGAGTAGTAGTTAAGTAGAGCTATGGCCGACGACGCGAAATATCCGACGAGAATACCGGCGATAAGCAGCATGGCCGTTGATCTCACGATGGTGGAAAGAGCCATGAGAGTCAGCAGAACCGCACCGGCGCCTATTATGGCTCCGGCCATCACATTGAAATATTGCCCCCATTCATCGGCCACCATGCCGCAGAAAGCCAGCACGACGATGGCCACGCCAAGCGACGCTCCTGTGGAAATGCCAAGAATGGATGGTCCTGCAAGCGGATTGTTGAAACAGGTCTGCAACAGCAGACCCGACACAGCCAGCGATGCACCGGCCACAGCCGCAAACACGACCATGGGCACACGTGTTTCGGTGACGATCACGCCCCATGTGTGGTTCGACGGTTCGACGCCCGTCAGTGCCGCCCATACATCGGAAGCGGGAATGTCGACCGAGCCGGTGAGCAGACATCCGCCGGCAGCCACCAGCGCCACGACGCACAGAAAGGGTATCACCCATATGATGCTATGTGACGTTTGTCTGCTGCCCGTGTCCATAATCCTATATATCTATATTTGCCAAAGCGATATGCAAAGATAGCATTTTTTTCACATCGCCACCCTATCGCCACATGGTTTGCCGGGACACCCGCGTCAAATTTGTGAGCCGACAGCAACTTCCTTAGGCAATCCTGTGATAAAAACGTCCGGAATCGCCTTCCCATGAGGTTGCGTTTGTCATTGTAGTCTTTTGAAACTTACCCTTTCCCCGATGGCTGAAAGCATATTGCAGTCCAGCGGCATGCACCAATCAGACTGAGCGTATGACTGATCAACCGATATTTCCGGCTATTTTGACGCGGCATCCCTGATGGTTTGCAGCCCTAAGTCTACAAGGTTGCAGAATCGGCATCCCGGACATAACATGTATTACCTTTGCATTGTCGACAGACGGGCTGAAGCCCTCGGACAACATTCTCTGACTCTTTAAAACTTTTCAAATTATGAAAACCCTCAAAACAAATCCGGCAAACGGCAATGGCGTAAAAGAAGTGTACAACCTTATCGTCCTTGACCGCAGCGGTTCAATGAGTTCCATACGAAACGAGGCCATTGCCGGCGTCAACGAAACTGTGGGCACAATACGCGCTGCCGCCAAGGCCACCGACACACGGCAATATGTCACCATCACAACATTCTGCGGATGCTCGACAAAAGATTTCTGCACCAACATGCTTGCCGACAACGTGCCGGCGATGACTCCGTCCGATTATCAGCCATGCTGCATGACACCACTTTATGACGCTCTGGGTTCGTCGCTTATGGCAATGCGCAAGCATCTTAAAGGCCGGACAGATGTGGCTGTTTCGGTCACTGTGATCACCGACGGCTATGAAAACGCGTCGCACCACTGGAGCGGTCCCGACATCAGTGCCCTCATCAAGCTTCTGACAGCCGATGGCTGGCTCTTCGCCTACATCGGTGCCAATCAGGACGTGATGGCGGTGGCCTCCGCCCTATCGATTAAAAACTCGCTTGCCTTTGAATCGACCGCCGAAGGCACATCCCGGATGTTTGCCAGAGAGCGCGATTCGCGCATGAAATGGAGCGCACGTGTTTCCAACATGGCTCCCGAAGCCTGCATCGACGACTATTTCGACGACGACTATTCAGACGACGACTGATTTTCCGTTTCATCGTTCCGTAAAAGGGCATAAGACATCCGGAAACCACTCCCGCATCCCCGCACGATTTGGCGGCAGATTCGCTTGACAAGTCGGCGGGGATGTTGTATCTTTGCAACGATATGCGACGGATCGACAAAGAAACAGTCCAGAAAATTCTCGACACAGCCGACATTGTGGAAGTTGTGAGCGATTTTGTGCACCTCAAAAAGCGTGGGGCCAACTATGTGGGGCTCTGTCCGTTTCACAACGAACGCACTCCGTCGTTCTCTGTTTCGAAGAGCAAGGGCATATGCAAATGCTTCAGTTGCGGCAAAGGAGGCAGTCCCGTCAACTTCATCATGGAACTCGAGCAGATGTCATTCAATGAAGCGCTCCGCTATCTTGCAAAAAAATACAACATCGAGATCAAAGATCACGAGATGAGCGATCAGGAGCGCGAGGAAGAGTCGACACGCGAGAGCATGCTGACCGTCAACGATTTCGCCATGCAATATTTTGAGCGCACCATGGCCGAAACTGACGACGGGCGTGATATCGGTCTTGCATATTTCCGCGAACGCGGCATCAACGACGCCATGATCAAGCGCTTTCATCTGGGCTATTCCCTCGAAAAACGTGATGATCTCTACAATACGGCAATCAAAAAGGGATTCAGCGACAAATTCCTGTTTGACACCGGATTGTGTTATCTTACAGAGCAGGGGGATATACGCGACCGGTTCCGCGGAAGAGTGATCTATCCGGTGTTTACTGTATCGGGCAAAGTAGTGGCATTTGGCGGACGCACGTTGCGCAAGGACAAGGGGGTGGCCAAATATGTCAACTCGCCAGAATCGATAATCTACAGCAAAAGCCGCGAGCTCTATGGCCTTTATCAGGCCAAGCAGTCGATTGTCAGGAAAGACAAATGCATCCTGGTGGAAGGCTATATGGATGTCATCTCGATGCACCAGAGCGGAGTGGAAAACGTGGTGGCATCGTCAGGCACATCGCTGACCGAAGGTCAGATACGACTCATCCACCGCTTCACGGAAAATGTCACGGTGATCTACGACAGCGACCCGGCAGGTATCAAAGCGTCGCTTCGCGGCATCGACCTGCTGCTTGCCGAGGGATTGAACATCAAAGTGATGCTGCTGCCTGAGGGTGACGATCCGGACTCGTTTGCACAGAGCCACACATCATCTGAGGTTGAAGAATATCTCGCCGCCAACGAGCAGGATTTCATAGCATTCAAGACCCGCATTCTGCTCGACGGACTTGAAAACGACCCCGTATCGCGGTCAAAAGCCATCCAGAATATCGTGCGTTCGATTTCAGTGATTCCCGACCAGATCACACGCAGCGTATATATAGGAGAGTGCAGCCGCACAATGGGCATATCCGAAAAGGTTCTCACCCTTCAGGTTGCCAAATACATGTCGGAACGCGCCGAGCGGGAATCGCTTGAGGAACAGCGGCGCCGCAACCGTGCAGCCGCAGGCCTTCCGCCCGAATCGGGCGACGCCGTCCGACCTTCCGAAGAGCCCTCGCCCGCCGACAGCATGGCCTCCGACATGTCTGCGGCTGACAAATCCGGCACCATTGACACGGCCGCACGACGCCGCCTCGACTTTCTCGAGCCCTATGAACGCGAATTACTGCGCTACAGCCTGCGCTATGGCATGGCTTTCATGTGTGAGCTCCAGACCGAATCGGGCGAGCTCCGCCCCATGTCGGTGATCGAATACATCGATCAGGAACTGGCTCTCGATGAAATCAGCTTTGTCAACAACGCCTATCGCCACGTTTTTGAAGCGGCAAAAGAGATCGCAAGGGACGACGCTGCATCTGACATAGCACGCCGCAGCGAGGAAATCGACGGTGAACGCAACCGGATGATCGCCGAAGGCATCGACCGGATACGCCAAAGCGAGGATGACCTGAGCATAATCGAACGCCGCGAAAAAGAATTACGCGAATCAGCCGAAGAAGAGTGTGCCCGCCGTCTTGAAGAGTTCAAAGCCGGCTATATAAGCTCACGTCTTCTCTCTTCCGACGACGACCTGACCCGAAAACTCACCACTGACATGGTGATGTCGCGCCACCATCTGAGCAAGATCCATACAAAATACGCAAAACTCCCCACCGAACTTGAACGGCTGCCGGAACTCGTGCCTATCGCCGTCTATAATCTCAAATGCGCTCTTGTGGAATGTGACCTGAAAGACATCAACGAGGAGATTGCGGCCATCTACACCGGTTCGCCTGAAAGTCTGCAACGAGTGCGCGAACTGATGATTCGCGCTTCAGAGCTCAACGACATCAAAAAAGAACTCGCCAAATATCTTGGCGAACGCATTCTCAGTCCAAAAATACGCAACTGACGCCGGCGACAAATCACCGCTACCGGTTTACCGGAGAGCGATGCGTGCGTCACACGCCGAAGCCGTAGGCATTCTATGGGTGATTATCACAATAGTGTGGCCGGGCGTGAGCGCCGCCAGATTGGCCATAAGGTGTGATTCCGTATCGGGATCGAGCGCCGAAGTGGGTTCGTCAAGCAGAACCACGGGTCGGTCACGCAACAGGCCGCGGGCTATGGCTATGCGTTGTGCCTGCCCCTCAGAAAGCTTCGCGCCACCCTCGCCGACACGCGTGTCAAGCCCTGCCGGCAGATCGCTGACAAAATTGCAGCATGCCGTTTCAAGAGCCCGCTTCATATCTTCCTCCGATGCATCAGGCCGCGCCATTGCAAGATTACCGCGTATTGTGGCCGACAACAATGTGTTGCCCTGAGGCACATAAGTGATCAGTGAACGCGTAGCCACCGACGCCTCGGCTTCCGACCCGTCAGAGCCAAAATATATCAGACGCCCCGACACAGGACGCACAAAAGCCATCAGCAGCCGCAGCAAAGTAGTCTTTCCGGCACCGGTCAGACCGGTCACCGCTGTCATCCGTCCGGCGCCGAACAGAGCCGAAAGTCGGTTGATGACCGGTTCTTCACCGTCTTCGTAACAAAACGTCACATCTTCCATACGTATTCCAGCCGGTGCGGCAGGCAACGGTGTGTAAACAGTCGCCTCTTCCTCGACGGGCGCTTCAGTCATAGCCACGATACGCTCGGCCGAAGCGATGCCGTAGACGAAACCGGGAAGTTTATGCGCCAGTTCAAGCGCGGGACGCTGCACCTGACTGACAAGCTGAAGGAAAGCCGTCATCACGCCAAAAGTCACGGCACCGCTGCTGAGTCCGTAGACGCCCCAGACAAAAGCGGTCAGATAACCGGCGGAAAATCCCGCCTGTATCATCATGCGGGAGAAAAGCGAATAGTTGTTGCGGCGCATAATCAGCCTGAACAATCTCATCTGAAACCGTTCGATCTGCGACACCGTCCGTTTCTCAGTCTGAAACGCAGCATCGACATACCTGTGGCGCAAATGCTCCTGAACGTGACGGTTGACCGAAGAATCGAGCTGCCGGATGCGCGATGAAAGGCGCCTCATGCGACGCAAAAAAGCTTTGCCGAAGAGGAGCGCCAACGGCATGATCGACACCATCACCAGCGCCAGACGCCAGTCGAGCGATGCGAGAAATGCGAAAGCGGCAAAAAGCTGAAACAATGTCACGATCACATCGGGTATGGCCACACTTACAAGATCGGCCGTCATGTCGGTGTCTTTACGCATACGCTCAATAATATCGGCCGAATGGAGCGAACGTCCGTAAAGCGCACGCATAGAACGATCGAACATACTGAGCCGCAAACGATTGGCTATACGCGTCGTCAGCGACACGCCGATTCGGGATATCACCGCGCCCAACACCAACTGAACGGCCACACATCCGGCAAGCGCCCAGACAAAAGGCCAAAGCGGCATCGACGAGCCCGTAGAAACCGCTATGTCGACCATCTGCTTGCAAAGCCATACAAAAGCCAGTGTCACAACCACCCGCGCAACGCCGGCCGCAATGCGCAGGGTGAGGCGGCAACGCTGTCCCGCCGACAGGCCGTAAAGCCATCGTATGTATTGTCTGACACTCATCACATTCTTAACAACTTGACAATCAACGGACGGATGCATCGAAGCCTGCGCCAGAGCCATGCTCGCGAAGGCCGCCGGCGCACGCCGTCGTCAGACACCACCCTGCTCACCACTCCGGCCACATCTTCTCGCAGGCATCTCTCCTGCCGGTGGAGATTGGCGTCGCCCATCAGCGTCAGAGCGCCGTCGGGAGAGATATCCACCACTCTGTGAAGCACATACCGACGATCGTCGTCGACACGCGCGAGCACGATGTCACCGCGACGGATTTCGCCCGGCGCCGCAAGCTCCACCCTTTCGACATCAGGGCGCAGGTAAGGCAGCATGCTGCGTCCGCGCACCGTCACCAAGGCTTTCTCTCCGCGACCGACGGCCACGGCTACAGCATCAAGCAACATTTCATCGGATGGATTCATCGGGATATGGAGAGGGAAATATCGTAATAGGAAAAGATCACGGACTGAAACATGACCGCCTGCCGCGGCATTAGATCACGTGGGTGAAATGCGACTTGCGGTTGCGGCGGCCGCGCAACCGGTGGCGCATGGTGCGCAACGGACGTGACCACGCAAGCCATGGCACCGTGAAGAAGAGCCGTCTTGAGCCGAGAGCCGTAGAGCATCGACGCCATATAGAGCTATGCAGCAGGCAGAAAACCACGGCGAGCACCGCCACTGCGACAGCCGGAACGAGAGATGGCAACGCGAGCCAGACAGCCGCGGCGCCAAAAAGAGGCCAAAGCCACCAAAGCAGCGACGTGAAGCCCATCATGCGGTAGGTGCGACGCGGAAGATAACGCGAAGTGAAATCACGCTGCTGGCGATAAGCATCATGAAGCGCAGCAGGTGAATGTTCAAGAGAGCGCACGCGGGCGGCATGCGAGAGCTCGACGGCCGAATTGTCGCGTGTGGTGATCTCGTTGACGAAAATATCGTCATCGCCATAGGTGAGATCAAGGGTGCGCGAAAAGCCTTTGTGCTCGAAGAAGAGATTGCGGGTATAGGCTAGATTGTAGCCCGTGGCCATGAATGCCCGGCGGCACATTGCCGAACTGAGATAGCGCACCGCCTGCCAGACGGTGTCGAAAGCGCGGCGCCGGCGCCGGCGGTCAGTATC